>JAFLJW010000064.1 GCA_022712815.1 Pseudodesulfovibrio sp.
ACAACATTCCCGGCTTCTTCGGCCATAATATCCCCAAAAAAAAGAGTATTAAACGACGCACCACTTCGATAACGATGGAACATCGGACCAATCCACCGGGCCGAGCCCGGATATGTGTGAGGAGAATATGGAGTATGACGACACTCCATTCGGCAACCCGGCCATCTCAATCATGAGCCCCATAGGCTTTCCGCCCCCACCTCACGATGGATTTGGCTTTCTAGAAAAACTTCAATATTTCATTCGGTTGGAATTCCACCCCGGAAATCACCACGAATAGTAATTTTTCATAACAGACAAACCAAAAACAGGCAACCAGATAGCCAATAATTGTTGATCACCCAGTCAAACCAACTAGTTTACCTATAATCCAGGTATGCCATTGAGTTTTCTACGACATAACGTAAGGCTCACACTGAGAACACCCTGCTTTAAGTGTGCGCCTTCACACTTAAAGCCCTCCAGAGAGGCACTATAACTATGCTATTTATTTGATATTAATCTCAGATAAGATGAGATATCTTACTTTTTTCTTCCAAGGTACACCTATCAACATCGAATGGTAATCACCATTCTGCACCAAAAGTACACCATTTTTCAGACTGATTTTGACCGCAAAATAGATTTCATGCAAAAAAAAAGGGTTACAGTTTTCACTGTAACCCCTTGAAATATGGCGGAGAAGGAGAGATTCTAACTCTCGAACGAGCTTAACACTCGTTACACGCTTAGCAGACGTATTGTCCGACAATTAAATATCAATATATCCAGTTATTTCAAAATTCAGATTCCACCAGTTACACCAGAGAGTACACCCATTTCGCTGAATTTCATTGAAAAATGATGCAGGTTTTGGTGCAGGTCTCCCTCGCAATTACCGTTCCCGCAACGACTCATTTTTATACCGCAGAATCGGCGTCAGGATGTACTCGATCAGGCGGCGTTTTCCGACGTTGACATCGACCGTTACGGACATGCCGGGCATGAGTTTAATGGGCTTGTCGCCGACCTTGATGGTATCGCTGTCCATTTCGATGAGGGCGCGGTAGACTGGGCCGAGTTGTTCGTCCATGGTGACGTCGTTGGCAATCTTGCGGATGGTGCCGGAGATTGAACCGTATTTGGTGAACTCAAAGGTTTCTACCTTGATTTCGACCTTCTGGCCTTGTTCGACGAAGCCGATGTCGCGGTTGAGGATTTTGGCCTCTACCTCAAGGGGACTATCTTCGGGGACGATGCGCATGAGCACTGAGGCGGGTTCGACAACACCATCACGGGTGTGGACGGCCAGATCGAGCACCGTGCCGTTGATGGGGGTTTCGAGCGTCCGCTGATCCAGACGTTTTTCCACAGCCCGGAGATCTTGTTCGATGGTCACGATCTGCTGCTCGCAGGCGGACAGTTCGGTCAGGATCGTGTGATTGAACTGCTCTTCGGCAGCGCGCCTTTGCTCCACGGCATATCCGATGTCGGCCTCAATTTTGAGCGCGGTCTGCTCCAGGACCATCAGGGTCTGCCTACGCTCCACAAGCTGCTCTTCCATCTCTTCCAGACCGGACTTGGAAACCGCGTTCTCCCTGAAAAGTTGGTCCATCCGCTCGACGCGATTTTCGGCGAAACGGAGCATGCTCCGGGTCTTGTTAAGTTGAGCCAAAGCTTCCGCATACTCTGCTTCCTTACTGATAATCTGCTGGTCTAACGTCGCAAGTTCCGCGAGATGCGCTCCCCATTGAGCCTCCATGATGCGCTTTTCAGACTGGATGAAGACCGGATGTACGCCTTCAGGTTCCTTGAAAAGTCCTATGCCCTCCAGATCTGATTCAGCCAGAGCCGACAGCCGCGCCCGCTGCGTCAGCAACCGGTCAAGCTGACTTCTGAGGTCAAGTACATCGCCTTCCTCCTCGGTCTGATCAAAGGTGATCAGCGTCTGTCCGGCCTTGACGGATTGGCCTTCACGGACAAGGACTTCCTTGACTACTCCGAGTTCCGGGGCCTGAATGAGCTGAACATGGCTGGACGGCACGGTCTTGCCCATGGATGGTGAGATGATGTCCACCTGGGAAAAAGTAGCCCAGGCGATCATAACGAAAAATAACGCCATGATGGTTGTCGGAAGCAGCCATGCCACGGTGGGCAGCGGGGCATGGATGACCGCATCGATGCCGGACAGAAACTGGGCCTCCTTGGGCCGGTATCGATCCCTGTAGCATGTCACGCCGTCACAAATAACTTTGGGGGCACGTCTGAAAGCGTCCAGAGTACGCTTAAGTGCGCTGACCGAACATCCATCCTTCGTGCAGGTCGAAGCCTCTTTCAGTCCCGCAAAGATTCTTTTGATTTTCCCGCTCATGCCTGTCCCTCCTGCATGGCATGGAGCTGAGCAAACCGCCCTCCTCCGTTCAGAAGGGCCGTATGGCTGTCGTCTTCGACAATGCGCCCGTTCTCGACGGTCAGGATGCGGTCTGCGACGGACACCGTGGACAGTCGATGGGCCACGATGAACACGGTTCTGCCCTGACAGATTTTACGCATGTTCTGCTGGATGGTGCGCTCGGATTCATAGTCCAATGCGCTGGTGGCCTCGTCCAGAATCAGCAGCCTGGGATTGCCGATCAAGGCGCGGGCAAGGGCGATGCGCTGTCGTTGCCCAGCGGATAAAGTCGCGCCGCGCTCACCGACAACGGTGTCGTAAGCCTGAGGCAACGCCCGGATGAAATCATCGGCCCCGGCGAGATTGGCCGCGGCTTCCACCGCCTCAATGCTCAACGAGGGATTACCAATGGCGATGTTGTCCCGGATGGAGCGATTGAACAGGATGCTCTCCTGCAAGACCACGCCGATCTGCTTCCTGAGCCATGTCGGATCGATCTGTGCGATATTGATGCCATCCACAAGGATGCGGCCTTTTTGGGGAGAGTATAAGCGTTGCAAAAGCTTCATGAGCGTGGACTTGCCGGAGCCGGACGTGCCGACTATGCCGACTACTTCACCGGCCTTGATGGTGAATCCGACCTCCTCGATCACGTTGGGAGATTCCGGCCCGTACTTGAAGGATATATTCTCAAACGAAACATTTCCCTTGACGGGCGGCAAGTTCTCGACATTGGAGCCCCGCGCCGGTTCAGGGGTGGCATTGAGGATATCACCAACGCGTGAGACGGATACCTTGGCCTGCTGAATCTGCTGGAATATCTGGGCGATCCGCATGGCCGGGGCGAGTACCCGGCCGACCATCATGTTAAAGGCGATAAGCCCACCTGCCGTCATCTGGCCGGACATGACCAGCTTGGCCCCGATCCAGAGGCTGATGGCCACGGTCAGCTTGTTGATACAACCGGAAATGAGCCCGATCATGTTGGATAGGTTCTCGGATTCACGAGCCTGCTTGGTGTGCTCCACCACCAGGTCCTCCCATTGCCGCTGGAGTTGCGGTTCCACGGAGAGCGACTTGATCGTCTCCATGCCGGAGATCATTTCCACCAGATACGACTGATTGTCCGAGTTGGCTTCAAATTTGTTCTGAAGCCGTTTTTTAAGAGTCGGAGCAAGTATGCCGTAGAGCAGAAGCAACAGCCCGATGGAGATGCCGACGATGAATGTCAGGAGCGGGCTGAACATGTACATGACGATGAGAAAAACAAAAGCGAACAAAAAATCGGTCATGGACGTGAGGGCCGGGCCGGTCAGGAAGTTGCGGATTGTCTCCAACTCTCGGGCGCGGGCCACGGTGTCTCCGGTCCGGCGTGACGAAAAGAAACTCATGGGCAGCCGCGTCATGTGCTTGAACAGCCGGGCCACCAGCTCCACGTCGATGCGGTTGGTCATGTGCCGGAACAGGTAGCCCCGGAAGGTGCTGATGATAAAATCAAAAGCCGTAATGATGACCAGCCCAAGGACCAATACGTCGAGGGTGGTCATGCCGCCGGTGGAGAGCACCTTGTCGATGATGACCATGGTGAACAGCGGCGTGATCATGGCGAATATCTGGACAAAGAAAGAAGCACTCAGAACCTGCATCAATACTCCGCGCTGGCGAAGCAAGCCGGGCAGGAACCAGTGGAAGCCGAATTGTTTTTCTTCGCGTTTCATCTGGCTGTCTCTGGCTATAAGCACCACACGGCCTTCCCAGTCGGCATTGAATTCTTCACGGGTCATGACTGTGGTGGATTCCTCAAGGGGATCGCGGACAAGAATCTTGCCCTCTTCTGCCCCGGCCACGATGATGGAATGCTGGTCCTTCATGGCCGCGATGACCGGGAATTGCAGCTTGAGCAGCCGCTCCCAGGTAGTCCGTTGCTGGTCGGCCTTGGCACCGTATTCCTCGGCAGCCCGGATCATGTCGCTGACGGTCAGAGGGTCGTAAACACCGATGCGGCGGCGCATCTCCTTGGCATCAACAGGCAGTTCCAGCATACGAAGGGCCAGTGCGACACATGCCAACCCGCTATCAATGGTCGGCTTTTCAACGGATGCATCTTCATCCGCCGGACCGTCGGTGTCAGGTGTGATTTCCATACCCCAATTCCCCCGAAGTTGCCTGTCTGGCAGGCATTATCATACAAGTATAACCCGAAAACAGCAGGGTTGATTTTATATCTAACGATCAGCCATTATACTTTCGACATCCACTTCATCCCAGTAGACATCGGTTATCTCGACTTGCTCCAGTCCCACGTTGAAATCGAAACCCGTATTGTCCGCACTGAAAACGGCCATGGCGTCTACCAACTCGTCCGGGTTGAGCATATCTTCCAGCGGTATGAATTCATCTGTCACATCTGCGGAAAAAGAATCAGAAAAGTCCTCGATTTCCGTCGATGAATCGGATGCCGTCGGTTCCATTTGAACGTTCAGCCAAACGTCTTCAGCAGTTGTCTCGTCGCCGAAGACAATCATGTCGTTGCCACCTACATTCGAGTCGTCGTACAGTAGGCCGACATCACCCAGCACAGCTTCCGTTCCGTCCTCAAAGACGAAGCTCGATTTGCCGTGCAGCCAGACATCACCCATGCGCTCGGCCTGCCAATCGCTGATGAGATTGATGGAGGAAATACCCGCATCGGCCATGCTCATGAATTCGCCGTCCTGGCTGATACCATCGCTGTTCAAATCCTGCCAGACGCCGAAGCTTTCCCACTTGGTATCCTGAGCATCGAACACGCCATCTTCATTGGTATCAAAGGCCAGAGCAAGACCTTCCAAGTCAGTCCGGGCATCGGGATGATCCCCGGCAAAAGATATCTCGGAAAAATTGGAAACCATGCCATCGCCATTGCGGTCAAAGGCCAGGAACCCGTCATCAGCCCCGATCCAGGCAACGCGCTCAGTCACGCCATCGCCATCCACATCCATGACCACGTCCGACTCGACAAGATTGATGAACTCAAGGCCGTCGCCGTCCAAATCCAAAGCTATGGGAACGGCCAGATCGGCTACCACTACGGTTTGGTCGTTGAACTTGATGAACTCGACACCGATAAGAGTATCCGTACCGAGGCTACCGCCGTCATTGTGTTCAACGGTCACGGTTCCATCGGCAAGTTTAGTCACAGTGAAGTCGGCTGCATCACCATCAAAGAGGGCTATATCCGTGCCTTCGCCGCCGTCGATGTAATCATCACCCGTGCCGCCGGTCAGGGAGTCGTTTCCAGCCTCGCCGCGCAGGGTATCGCTACCTTCAATACCAAGAAGTATATCGCTACCTGCATCACCAATAATTAAATCGTCACTAATACTTCCTGTAAGGATATCGTTACCTTCACTACCATCTATCTGACTACCAAAAGCAATTCTCTTCATTCCCGTGGTAACCCCCTTGGACCCACAATGGTCCCAAGCGACGACTAGATCTCTATTTTCAAGTTGGACCAATTCGGCCTCTCTGGCAAATTGGTAAAAAGTTCCCCCTCCCTCATAATAAAATGTCCCTGTCATGTGTGGAGAGAATTCTTTTCTCTCAAGCAGGTTTAGGTCATTGTCATAAATATCAACACAAACATAAGCATCAGAAGTGGTTGGAAGCAGTCCACCGGATGGAGAAGTAGAACCAGATGGAGCAGTAGAGTACGTTAGAGCAATACTCCCATCAGCTAAAATTGTTATATCAATATCATCTCCACACATCGCCCTCTTGGAATCCAAGGCAAAGCTATCGATCTCATTACCCAATTTATCAATAACCACAGCAAATACGGGAGAGTCTCCAGTCATATTGCTGCTACTTGAATTGTTGATTAACAATATATTGCCGGTGCTTAACAAAGATGCCGAAAGGTGGCTATAACCATATGGATTCGGAACAACCACTTGCTGACTCACAACCATCTGATTATCAACGTCATATGCCTTATAGTATAAACTGGAACCGCTTTTAACAAAAAACCCAACTCCTCCAGCAGGCAATGCTATCGGCGCGACGGGGTAATGCAAGGATTCGCCCCCAGGAACACTAGTTATTATTTCAAACTTCTCTCCGGTGTCATTAAAAGTGGAATCCAGTCTCTTCGCATATAATGTACCACCGTATACCCATGAATATAAGTACTCCCCATCACCAAGATCACTGAGCCCCCCTCCACTATGACGTGCATATCCTCCAAGGTTTGGTACTAGTATATTACCTTCCGAGAGGACTTCGCTCGAAGCGTCAATAATGCTGCAATATGCTGTGTTACTAGTCATATAAGAAACAGCAAAACCTCCTCCTTCAGTCGCAACTACGCTAAAAGGCTTTGCTGACTGGTCCCTAAAACCACTACAATCACAAGTGTGCTCTTCTCCTATTCTTTCATGGGAAGCGTTATACTTTTGAACCCTCACGACACCCTGCAACGCGCCGTTAGAAGAACTACCAATCATAATTTGCTGCCTATAGTCCACCCTCGACAGAACATATCCACCATCATCAAGAGCTGTAAGTGAAGATTCACTTGCGTACTTATTATTATTCTGGACAGGAAGACTTTCATCAAGTGCTTCAGTCACTACAGAAAAATTAATGGTGCCGATGTTCACAACGCCATCAGCATCAACCATCTGATACTCAAAGCTGTCTCCCCCTTTATAACCAGCATCAGGCCTATACGAATAAGTGCCATCATCATAAACAACTAATTCTCCATGAAGAGCATCCTGGCTGACTGAAAATTGGACGCCATCACCTTGCCCTAAGACTCCTTCAACAAAAGAATTACGAAGGACCCTGCCAATACCATCCAATGCATACTCGCTCAACGAAATATCTTCATCGGCAAAGCTTACGTGCTCAACGGCTTCCAGCACATCCAATCCTTCCGCAGAAGTATTGGCTTGGACTGTAACTCCCGTGTCGCGACGAATGATTGTGTAGCCTTCCTGGTTGCCTGCATAAACAGCCGTATCAATCCCCTTGCCGCCAACAATAACATCATCACCCGCACCGCCGGTCAGCACATCGTTACCATCGCCGCCGCCGAGTATATTGATCGCATCATCGCCGATGATCACGTCCGCATTTGCCGATCCGGTCACGTTCTCAAAGCCGGAAATAACATCGCCAGCCGCATAGCCGCCGGATACCACGCCGGTCGCCAGATTCACGTTCACACCCAAAGTTGATGCCTTGTACGAAATTGTGTCGTTGCCCGAACCGCCTTTGAGGGTGTCCGCGCCTGCGCCGGAATGGATCAGGTCGTTGCCGCCCGCACCGTCAATGTTCGTGGCAGTGGAGCCGGTGTTTTGAAATTCGTCGTTGCCCGCACCGCCAATGGCAGTCTCGATATGGGCCGTGCCCAGGTCCATGGTCACGCCGCCCGCGCCTTCCACGATCAGGGTATCGTCGCCCGTGCCACCATCGATAAAGGCCACGTCATCTGATGAATCCACAATGATGGAATCGTTGCCCGCGCCCGCGCTGATGGCATCCGAACCTGCCCCACCCGTCAAAATATCGTTGCCGTCACCGCCGAGCAGCACGTCATTGC
>JAFLJW010000403.1 GCA_022712815.1 Pseudodesulfovibrio sp.
CAAAGAAAAATTATTCAATCCCCATAGCATTATCCTATCCCAACATATCATTCAGTTCTTACATTTTATCGATTTGTTGCAAATGGAGAAATAGGATAAAATAAAGGCTTGCGTGCAACAATCGATAAAACGCTCTTCTAAAAGTGCGGGGTTTTAAACTCAAATTTGAAGGGAAGGATTACTGGGAATAGTCCGGGGTATTTTTTGGCTTCTGAAAGGCCTTGATTATAACCGGCAATCAACTCCTGCCTCGCATTATTTTTTATGTATTATAGAGTGGAGTTTGAATGAATGCCATTTAACGATATCTCAAGTCCAGTTTAACGCAACGAGAACGCACCGGACGGCGTTTTATAGCCCGATCGGGTTTATTGTTTTGTTCGGCATAGTATCCTTTGATAATAGCTCTTTTATTTCACATATCAGTGCTATTTGGGCATATTTGTCTCTCTTTAAGTCCTCCAAATCAATTTTTTTATCAGCTACCGTAGCAACTATTTTAGATGTAACAACCAAACCCGCAATTAGTGAGGCTCCAACCGGACCGCCAGCAAAAGCACCAAAGCCCACTCCCGTTGCTAAGGCTGATATAGTCTTTAAATCAAAAAATGATGTAAGGATTCCTGTTACTGTTTTTAAGCCATGTTTTTTAATTGCCCATTCATAATCATCGATCTTCTTTCCAATGATATCTGTGGCATGTGAAATTGAATTTGCCTCAACACCCCCATGAAGCCAAAGTCTTAGAGATCTATACTTTCTTGCCGCTTCTGGATCTTTACGAAATTCCAATACCTGATTCCAAGAAATGGCATTATTATCTACTATATCTATGTTATTCAAAACAGCTTGGCAAGCTAAGGAATTGCCATCTGGATAGTCATATTGAAATGATTGTTTTGATTCAAAAGTGGGCGTTACTATTATACCATTTTTAGCAAAAGATTCGGCAAGACTTCGAAAATAAAAGGGAACAAGTGACCCAACATTATTCTCAAAAGAAATCACCTTCCTTTTCAATATTTCAAAAGCCTCATTCTCAATTTTACTGTTTCCAAAAGTTACTTCCTCAGGCACGTCAATAAAAGCATCATTTGAATTTTCTTTCGTTCTATTTCCCACCCATATTTTATCAAATAACAATGCCGATAGTTAGAATGATGTATATTTGAAATTGTGCAAGTCTCAGAGTAATGAGGCATTCTGTCTTTTGAAAATCTCCATGAGGACATGAATTATCTCCATAGCCGAACCATGATTATACAGAACTGGATAACCCGTCAATTTGAATGTTGTCCAAACTGCAACGATAAAAAAAATGATGAGTAAATCAATATCAATGTTTCGAATTTGTGTAAAGAAATATTCAATTATATTTAACCAAGCACAATCAAATAAACCGATTTCCTGTTAAATCATATTGGAGATACAGTTGATCCTGAACAATTTTGCCAGAATAAACTTTGTACATTGTTTACCGGACTATAATATTTTATAAAAAAATGATCTGGTAACGATCTCTCTGAAAATTTACTGGTCTTGTTTTACAGTATGGCCGATATCAAAAACATCGTGACAGGAAGGGCAAATAAAAAGCCATCTTGTAACATCCCCTTCTTTTTTAAACATGGAATGAAAACCATCCTTATACCCACAAGACGGACAGACTTTAAATTCATCTTCCATTGTTATATTAATAATTTTGTAATCCACAGAATACCCCTTTCTAAAATTTTAATACGCTGCAACTTAACTATTTCCAGTTTACCCATGTGCTTGACCATAGGTTCTGTTTAGTATTTCAGGGTCAGCTTGCTCATTGGGCGCGAATTTTTGAGCTCCGGTGCAACAAAATGCTGGGTGGTCCTTTTTAGTCTTGAAGCCAATCAATTAAAACACTTGTGTCTTGTGTGTTAAAAGCTTTACATGAGATAGATTTTTCCTCTTGTTCTGTTAAAATTCCTGAATAATTAGGGATGTTAGCCGAAGCAGGAGGTGGGATAGTTTGCTCTGCACCTCTAATTTCATAAAGAAATGTCCCTTCAACAAATGTTACAGTCGCTATTCCATAAACTTTTGCATATTCTAAAGCACCGGATTGGAATCCACTTGTAGCAAAAATCATAGCTTTATGCGATTTAACATCTTGTGATTTTGCCCATAAAGACAATAGCTTTTCTCTTTCAATTGGCCTGCTATAACGTTTGCATTCTACCAGAACTTTAATTATGGCACCGTTTAGTATCGTGAATTCTGCAACAGCATCAAATTCATAATCACCTCCTGGCCCGCTAAGATGCTTAAGGTGACTGACTTCGAATTTTGTTAGATTTTCACCAGCATTTCTAAGCCATTCAACTACCTGTAATTCATAATTTTTAGGCGAAATCTCAATAGATTGTGCTGGGTTCCACGGTGATTCAGGGTTTCTTCTTCTCAATAGGGCTCCTTGCCTCCCAATTATAACCAAATAACCGGCTCGACCGGTTCATTTTGATTGTTGGAATTTTTAATACAATAATCATAATTTGCCTTGATATTCCTTAACGCCAATGGTTGTGAACATCTGTTACCTGATTAGCCCAGAAAGTAACCCTATCAATTGGATCTCTTGAACCGTTATACAATTCAAGTTCTTGAGCAATTGAGAAAAAACCTTCTCCTGGATTATTGTCTGCACCTTTGTGGACAATAAGAGAGGTGAGCATTGGTCGGTCATTTTGGTTCTCATATTTTGCAATTTCACCTAATAACCTGGCCATCTCTTCTCGATCTTCAGCATTGTCCATACTAAGGCCGACGAGTGGTGCGACGTTACTATAAGCGGCTAATTTTTTTGTTTTAGCCAACCTTGTAAGCTCTTCATATAAAACTTGGTTCATATTTCCTCGCAGGACACCTTAACAAACCTAAGTGCAACTGATTGAATTTTAAAGCACCTTTATTCTTCATTTATCTCTCTATTTTGTAATTCCCTTTTAATTTTGAAAAGAACAATTAAGATGCGCGGATCTGGATATCACGTTATCACCCAACTGCTAACTGCATATCTTGAAGAATTGAACATTCTCCAGCCAAGCTGAAAGAAGGTTGGTCCGAAACCGAAAATCAACTATATTTGAAGGTAAGCATTCCCGGCTTGAAAATACAAGAATAAACTTCATACATCATACATTCCGCACCCTTTATTGCTGATCTTTGATGGTTTTTTTTATGCAATTTTTGATTTTTGCTTAAGGTTTTATAAAAATATCCGGGCTTACCCCCAATGCTTTCAGGTATTTGATTTGTACTTCATTTAAAGGTCTT
>JAFLJW010000250.1 GCA_022712815.1 Pseudodesulfovibrio sp.
TCCAACATGGAGATCATAAACATGACACCAGGAAAAGTTGGGGAACCATAGGTGATGACCTCGGCCCCGGTGGCACGGATAGCCGTAGGGGTCTGGTCGTCCGGGTCCACGGACATTCCGCCCGTGACCACCACCATCTCAGCCCCTTCGGCAATGAAGGCGAGGATGGCATCGCGGGTCATGGCGGGATCGTCCGACGTCAATCGCTGATCCATGACTGTATAACCGCGCCTGGAAAATTTATTGCGGATGACTGGACCGAACTTGTCCGTGATGCGGCCATGGAAGACTTCGCTGCCAGTAGTCACAAGCCCGACGTTATGATGCTTGAACGGACGCACACCGACCACATAGGGGTACTCGGCACAGATGTCCTCAACGCGCTTGATTTTTTCCTCATCAATGACAAGTGGCACCACGCGAGTCCCGGCAACAGGGCGTGATTCCGTCACCTGCTGCCCGTCATGCATGGTAGCCAGCACAACTTCCTCAATGGAATTAATACGATTCAGCGCCTCAATATTGATGTCGAGCAATCCGGCTGTCGCGATAAAATTAATGCGTCCTTCACACACTTCAGAAAGCGTGATCCCCGGCCCGACAGCCGCTTTGGCAATGCGAGCGGCAGCTTCGTCCTCGTGAACCTGATCTTCCTCCAGATGCAGCACATAGATATGCTCCTTACCGATTTGAAGTAAGGTGGAGATGTCTTCCTGAGCGACAATATGGCCTTTCTTGAAGGCTGGCCCCTTGTACTCCCCGGGAACTATTTTCGTCATGTCGTGACACAAAACCATGCCCACGGCTTCTTCAACAGGAACAGTTTTCATTTGTTGATTGGCTCCGTTTAGCGGTCCGGGATGCTCTGCATTCCAGCCCGGTATCTCTATTTATTCAGTTATTATGCCTAAATAGGCATAGTAATACCCAAAAGTTAACAAATCAAACTCACACAAGAGGTTCAATCGGGACGCCCCAAAGGACCAAAAAATTGAGTTATAAACAGGTCAATCAAATACGATTCCGACCCCAGCTCTCAAATCAGTGATGGCCGATACTTCACAAGGTGCTGGTAATTGCCGCATTCACAATATTGCAGGGGAACGCCTCACAGATTCCCAGTATTACTCAGCCAGATTTTCGCCTGCCCCGACATGTCGGGGCAGGCACGTGCTGCGACTCACGCAGGCGGAGGCTAAGGTTTGGTCGCGGGAAGTGAGTCGTAGCCCAATTTGCAAAACAGGTTGCGATACCCTTGTTCTGCAAGATTTTCTTTGGCGTCTGCCGCTTTCATGACCGCGGCATGATATAATTCTAGTGTTCCGTCGGAATATGTTTCCAACTCCGAAGCAAGGTATATCCTGAAATAGGGCCCGCCACCCTTCACTATATGCGGATACCGTTGTGCGAAATCCTTCATCCACTGATCCTGAATCCAGACTATCTCCTGAATTTTCGGATTATCATTCAACGGTTCGATCAAATCCTCCATTCGCGCGTACTTTTCTTCCAGCAAATTCCGCTCGTCCACTTCGGCCTGCTTGAGGTCGCCCAGATAGGAAACCAAGGCGGCATGTGGCAGGATGGAATGAGCCATCCAGCGCATGCTCCGAAAGGTGGACGGCCTCTCCTGGCAGATGCTGCGCCCACGGGATCGCACGGCAAGAAACATTGCCAGTTCTCGTTCGATGATCTCGTTAATAAGTTTTTCTGCGCGTTCCGACACGTTTGCGACCATTGCCATGACCCTATCCGCCGATGGTCACGTTGTGGACGCTTCGCTCGGCCAATTCTTTCATGTAAAAAACGTCCTCCCGCTTGAGCGGAACCACTCCGTGCAGCGGGTACTCACGGTCCAGTTGCGCCCATTTAGGTTCGCCCAAACGATGGTACGGAAGAATGTCCAGGCCCTCTACCGCAGAACCGAGTGAACCGACGAATGCAGCTGTGGCTGAAATGTTTTCAGGCGAATCATTGCAGCCCGGTATCAACGGCACCCGGATGCGGAGCGTCTTGCCCTTGTCTGCCGCCATTTTCAGGTTCTTGAGAATCTGCTCATTGGAGACACCGGTCAGCTCCTTGTGCCGAGCTGGATCCATGTGCTTTATGTCAGTCAGGATCAGGTCGGTATGCTCAATGACGGCAGCAAAAATCTCGCTTGACGTATGCGCACAGGTTTCAATGGCCGTATGCAGGCCGCGGGAGTGGGCTTCCTTGAGGGCGGAAATGAGAAATTCCGATTGCAGGGTAGGCTCTCCGCCGGAAAACGTCACGCCACCTTTCGAGGTGGAGTAGAACAGTCGATCCCGTTCCACCACTTCCATCACCTCATCCACGGTCATGTACCGCCCGACAATGGTCATGGAGCCTGCGTAGCACTTTTCCACACACGCGCCACACAGGGAACACGAGTCACGGTCGATCTTCACGGAACCGTCTTCCTTAAAGTGTATGGCCTTTTCGGGACATTCGGTGACACATTTGACGCAACCGATGCAGAAATGGGGAATACGCATGATCTCCGGTCGTGAGCTCATGGATTCCGGGTTTTGGCACCACTTGCAGCTCAAGGGACACCCCTTGAAAAAGACGAGGGTTCTGATGCCACCGCCGTCATGGACGGCAAAACGTTGAATATCAAACACAAGGCCGGTCATTGCCGCCTTGTTACGGTCCTCAAGGTCAAAGGAATGCTGACGCTCTTTCCATGTCTTCATAATTCAATCTCGGTCGCAGGAGGGCCGCCCCCGATTTCGAGGGCAGCCCATTCCTGGTAATGGTGTTAGAAGGTTTGCTCGGTGCGGGCGATGATGTCGTTTTGCAGCGATTCGTCCAGAGCGGTGAAGAAGGCACTGTAGCCAGCCACTCGCACAACAAGCCCCTTATACTCTTCGGGGTTGGACTGTGCATCCTCAAGAGTTTCGCGGCTGATGACGTTGTACTGAACGTGGAAGCCACCGTTCTGGAAGTATGTCTCGGTGATGGACTTGAGGTTCTCCAGCCCCTTTTCGCCTTCAATGGCTGAGGGATGGAACTTCTGGTTCAGCAGCGTGCCGTTGGATGCGATTTCGTGATCTAGTTTCGCCACGGAAAGAACCGAAGCTGTCGGACCGCAGGTGTCGCAACCGGAGATGGGAGACACGCCGTCGGCCAACGGAGTCCAGGCCTTGCGGCCATCGGGAGTGGCCGTGACAACGGAACCCAGAGGCACGTTGGCAGATGCCGGATACAGACCAGGCTGGAACTTGCCGCCACGGGGGTTGGTGTAGCGGTTGACTTCGTTGCAGTAGATAAGTGCGGCTTCCTTGGCGATTTCATCGGCGTAGTCATTGTCGTTGCCATACTTGGGAGCGCGGTTGAGCAGCATCTGGCGCAGATCTTCCTTGCCTTCAAAGTCGGTTTCCAGAGCCTCACACAACTCATCAGCAGTCAGTTTCTTGTCGTCAAAAACGAGCTTCTTGATGGCGGCCAGCGAGTCACCCGCATTGGCCACACCGACACCCTGCGGACCGGTGAAGTTGTAATGCGCGCCGCCTTCCTGAAGGGAACGGCCCTCGGCGATGCAGTCTTCAACCAGCGAAGACAGGAACGGCAGCGGGCAATGCTTGCCGTGAGTCATGTCAACGGCGTTGTCTGCTGCGGCCATCAGCCTGACGAAGTGCGCGATTTGAGCGGTGTAGGAGGCCATCAGGTCCTCAAAGTTCTTGAAGTCTTTAAGCTTGCCGCTCTTGGGACCGATCTGCTTGCCGGTGCGCTTGTCCACACCGTCGTTCAGGCACAGTTCAATGACCTTGGCCATGTTGAAGAATGCTGCATCGTGCCAGCCTTCGGTCTTGCCGCCCACCTGGGGTTCGACGCAGCCGATGATACCGTAGTCGCGGGCATCTTCACGGTCCAAGCCACGAGCCAGAAGTGCGGGAACGATGACACGGTCATTGTAGTAAGCGGGATACCCCATGCCCATGCGACTCAGCTCGGCGGCCTTCTTGTAGAGGATGTCAGGGGTGCCTTCATGAATGCGCACGGACAGGGACGGGGCGTACAACTTGGTATTGGCCCCAGCCTGCAACACGAGGAAGGACATATCGTTTGTGGCATCGGAGCCATCGCGCTTCATGCCACCCACGATAAGGTTCATGAACATGGGGTACCCTGCAAAAGCCATGGTGGAGCTTTCGTCACGGACCTTGTTCAGCTCGGAGAACTTGACCCACAACAGATCCAGCATTTCCTGGGCCTTTTCAGTACTGATGGAATCGGCCTTGTAGAAAGGATTCATGTATTGGTCGAAACGCATGGGGGAGATGGAATGCCCATTGGATTCGATCTGGATGACCAGATGAATGAACCAGAAGGACTGGAGTGCTTCCTGGAAAGTCTCTGCGGGAGCGGCAGGCACCTTGTTGCAGATGCGGGAGATTTCCAGCAACTCTGCCTTGCGTTCCTTGTCCTTGCAGGAAGATGCCATTTCCTTGGCCAGCTTGGCGAAACGCTTCGTGAACTTGATGACAGCCTTGTTGGCCGTGATCACAGACTTCAGGAAATGCATTTTCGTCAGCTGTTCGGGATCGGTGAAGTCGATCTTGCCAAGCTCTTTCTTGGCGGAAGCAATAACGGCATTAAGGCCGCAGTTCAAGATCTTGGAATAGTCGGCAGAGATGTGGCCGACGCCATTGTAGAAGTAGTTTCCAACGGTATAAACGACATCGTTATGAGCTTCCAGAGACTCGGCCGGCATCAGTTGGCTGGCGATCTCGTTGGTCGTTTTGCCGTCCCAGTATTCAAAAGCGGACCGCAGTTTGACCTTGGCGTCCTCGGAAATCAGGAACACATCGGCAGTTCTCTTTTCCAGACGATCCAGTTCTTCCTCAACCCATTTGCAGGAAAACTCTGGGAAGATGGGAGCGGAACGGGGCATGCTGCACTGGTTGCCGACCAGAAGTTCATCATCCTGGATGAAGATGGACATGCCGGACAGGATTTTGTCCAGTGCGGCAGCACGACGGGCAGGCATGGGCTGTCCTTCGGTCTCCTTGTAGGACTCGGTGATGAGCACCGCACGCTCCGTACAAATGGCAGGGGCAGCGTCCATGAAACGGTCCAGAACACGCTTGATACGATCAGACGGACCGACCAGTTGGGGTATTGCCATGATAGGGGGATTCTTAGTCATTTTCTTTCTCCTGTTTATTGCTGTTTTCCTGATTAACCAGCTTGATATGCGGCCAAACCTGCTTCTGCACAGGCTATATCCTGTTCGACACTGCCGCCGCTGACTCCTATGCCGCCGATGACCTTGCCATCTTCCGTGACGGGCAACCCGCCTCCGAAAATGACGATCCGACCATTGTCATCCGTATGGATTCCATACAAAGGCTGTCCGGGCTGGGCCACGGTTCCAAGGATTTCTGTTGAGATCTTGACGGCCACAGCCGTGTACGCCTTGTTCAACGACAGATTGATGCTCACCAGAAGTGCGTCGTCCTGACGAACCTGTGCAATGAGATTGCCGCCCTGATCGACAACGGCGATAACCATGGGGATGCCGATTTCCTCGGCCTTCCTCTCAGATGCCGCAATCATTACCAGGGCTTTATTCTTGTTCAAAGACATGATGATTTCCTCTCCACTACGTCACGCTAGTTGATGTTGATATTGATGAGGTTGAGCAGCAGAGTGCCGACTGCAATGGCAGTGGCGGGCGGATCGATATGATTGCTGCCGTGATTCCAGAACATTCTGGCCATGAGCTCCTGCAACAGGGCGGCGAGAGCACCAACAAGACCGGCCAAAATGATGTTGCCGAACAGCATGTAGGAAAGTGCGGCGAGAATGGCCTGGCAATGCCATACAGGTACCTGCTGTATGGTGCCTGTGCCGAGCTGCAAGGCAATGAGGCTGAAGGCTGCGATGGCCCACCCCATGATCAGCGGAACCACGAAAGCACCGGTGGCAGAGATGGTCCCTGCTGCTGCCAGCGGGTCCACTACCTGTTTCGTTCCAGCCGCCAGAGCGGCAGCCAGTAGACCGGCACCAAAACCGTATAGAGCCATCTTGGGAAGCGGGAGCATCCAGGGAACCCAGGATATTTTGCGATCATCGGTCTTCAGGTACCCGATGTCAGTGATGGATTTGGCGTTACCCCAGGGCATCTCCTTCTGGAACAACAGTCGTGCGAGAATCGCAGTCGCCACCACGCTGAGAGCGAGGACATCTGTCTTGTTGACCACAGGTGTCATGGCAAAAACCTGAACCAGGATATGACCGACCACAGCGGTCAGGCCACCAACAAGGAGCACGTCCCAGGAAGTTCCCATTAACGGCGAAAGAATGTCCTTCGCGGCACCACCGGGATGGCATTTTTTTACACCCGCTGCGTATGTGGATGCGGCGACACCGGCGGCAAATCCACCGACATGCGGCCCGAAGACCGGCCCAAGCCCGATCTGCATCAGAACAAAGTCCGAGCCTCCGCCCAGGACGATAAGGCAACCAGCCAGGACGAGCAGGCCGCAGATGACGAATGAAAAAAGACCACCCAGTGCACCGCCAACAAGGCCCCCGGCAAAACACATGAGTATCGTTTCAATGCTGAAAGATTCCATACCAAACACCTCTGAGTAAACGTTGTTGTCGAACTCCCGAAGGAGCGTGCCTTTGAGATTTATGCGCGCATTAGCAAAGACGTTTCCTGCTTCCCATATAGGAAGGTTCGTTCCACTTCTTCACAAACCAACAAATTCAGCGTGTTGCGTGATAAACGACGTCGTTTTCCGAAAACGAGGAAGCGAAAGACGTCAACCAGGGCTGACACCTTCCGCTTCGAGACAAGTCGGATATTCCAAAATACACTCAATAATTGCAGGATATTAAAATCAATTGTTTGTTTATTTGACAGGTGGTTTACACGCTGGTTGACAAGCCCTCTTTTGAATGCCGAGACTCTGTCCAGTACTCAAGAACAGCCTCTGATTAGGCTGACGACATACAGGGCAACTACTTGATAAAATACACTTTTTAATTTTTATGGAAAATTTTCTCCGAATTTACCTGTCACCATTTCAAACGGAAACCGGCAAAATACGATGGCATTGATTGTGCTGGTACAAGTGGGTAGGTAAGCACCCTCTGCAACAAACTTCACGAAGCCAAAAGAAAATGAAAATGGGAAAAAATAACGAACAGAAGAAAAAGTGCTGTGCAGGAACGCAGGATCTGCTGCACGAGCTTGAGACCCTGCGCGACAAGATTGCCAAAATGGAATCTTCACAGTCTCTTTGCGGTAAATCCGTGACGGAATGCGCCCGTTCCCTAAACCTGTTGATGCAGGATGAAAGTGATGGCGGATATAAATTTGAAGATTATTTCAATATAGAAGCAATCCAGGAAATTCAGGATGCCTTTGCCGAAGCCGCCAACGTGGCATCGATCATCACGGACGTGGAAGGCAGGCCCATTACCAAGCCCAGCCGCTTTTGCAGCCTCTGCAACGATGTGATCAGAAAAACCCCGAAAGGGATGGAAAACTGCATGCGTTCCGATGCATCATTCGGTACGGACAACCCGCTGAAGCCGATCATCCGCCCGTGCCTGAGCAGTGGGTTGTGGGATGGAGGCACCAGTATTTATGTCGGGGATCAGCATATCGCCAACTGGATCATCGGCCAGGTTCGCACCTCCAGGCAACAGGACAAGAAGACCATTGCCTATGCCAGGGAGATCGGAGCTGATGAGGCTGAGTATCTGAAGGCGTATAGCCAGGTTCCCTACATGCCCCGCGAGCAATTCTTCAGAGTTTGCCGGGCGTTGTGTCTTATCGCCAATCAGATTTCCACCCTGGCACAACAAAACCACTTACAGGCCCAGGCTATTTGCCGCAGACATCAGGCAGAGCTCGCCTTAAAGGAAAGTGAAGAACGTTTCAGACAATTGTCCGAAGCGACTTTTGAAGCCATTTTCATCCACCGGGAGGGCGTCATCCTTGAGGTCAACAAGGCAGGACGCACCCTGTTCGGGTATTCGCAAAAAGAACTGCTCGGGCTGCGCATCGAAAACCTCGCAGCACTCGAATACAGAGAAAGTATGCGCGAAAACACCCGCAACAGCGCACCGACCCGTTTTGAGGCGAAACTGGCATGCAGGGACGGAAGGATTTTGATCTGTGAAGTTCAGGAAAGGGACATGATTTTTCAGGGTGATGAAGTCCGTGTCTGCGCTGTCCGTGACATCACCGAACGCATTGAGTCCGAGCAGGAAGCCAAGGAAAAGGAGCAGCAGCTCATCCAGGCCGACAAGATGGTTTCTCTTGGCATCCTTGTTTCCGGCATGGCTCATGAAATCAACAATCCCAACAGTTTCATGACGCTCAATCTTCCTTTGCTTTCGGACATATGGAAGGATATCAACCCGATACTTGAATGCTATTACCACGACAACGGTGACTTTCTGGCCGGAGGCCTGGAATACTCGGAATTGCGCAGCTTTCTTCCGGCACTGCTCGGCCGCATGCAAGAGGGAGCCTCCCGCATAAAAGGCATCGTCAACAGCCTCAAAAATTATTCACGGTTACAGCCGGACGAACTTATGTGGGAGACGGACGTGAACAATATTGTCAAGAACTCCTTGAGCCTGCTTGGCAACCTCATTACCTCAAAAACCAACAGGTTTGAACTGAATCTGGCTCCCGATCTTCCGCCGGTATGGGGCAATTCGCAAAGGTTGTCACAAGTCCTGATAAACCTCATCGTCAATTCTTGCGAGGCATTGACCGACAGGGAGCAAGGGATATTCGTCACTTCCCGCCACATACCGAAAGAAAATGTCGTTGAAGTGGCGGTCAAGGATGAAGGTCCGGGCATCCCGAAAGAATTGCTCTCGAAAATCACCGATCCCTTTTTCACGACCAAACGCAACTGCGGCGGCACAGGGTTGGGATTGTCCGTGTCCTCCGCCATTATACAGGAACATAGCGGCAAACTTGTATTTTCCTCCGAACGGGAAATGGGAACCGTTGCCAGAGTCGTTATCCCCATAGCCGGAGAGAGAGAAAGTAATGCATAGCAAGACAGGAACGCACCCACGCTACCCCATCCTATTGGTTGACGACGAAGAGTCGTGGCTGCATAGCTTCAAGGCAGCACTCAGATCGAATGGCCTGGACAACGTCGAACTCCTCAGTGACAGCCGCAAGGTGCTTGAGACTCTCGGAAGCAAGCAGTTTTGCGCAGTGGCCGTGGATTTGGTGATGCCGCACATGTCCGGTGAAGACCTGATTCCCCGGATTATCGAATCCCACCCGGAACTTCCCGTTCTGGTCATTTCCGGCCTCAATGAGATAAAAACCGCGATCAAGTGCATCCGACTCGGAGCATTTGACTTCATCGTCAAAACCGAAGACCGCAACACGCTTGTGGCGGGCATCCTACATGCCATTGAAATTTTTGAGTTACTCCATGAAAACAACGCACTGCGCCAGCAGTTTTTCAAATCCAAGCTTGATAAACCGGAACTCTTTTCAAAAATAATCACCGCGCACAAGGATATGCGGGCCGTGTTCCAATATATCGAAGCCATTGCCGAAACCGTTCGCCCAGTGCTCATCACCGGCGAAAGCGGTGTGGGCAAAGAATTGGTGGCGCAGGCCATCCACAGAGCCAGCGGCCGAAAAGGCGAGTTCGTGGCTGTGAATATCGCGGGCCTGGACGACAACGTCATTGCCGACACCTTGTTCGGGCACAAAAAGGGGGCTTACACCGGAGCGAACGATTCTCGCACCGGCCTCGTGGAAAAAGCGAAAAACGGCACCCTGTTCCTCGACGAAATCGGTGATCTCAGTACGGCTTCGCAGACCAAGCTGTTACGATTGCTGCAAGAGCGGGAATATATGCCTCTGGGATCGGACATGGCCAAGAAGTCCAGTGCCAGAGTCATTGCCGCCACACATCACGATCTGGTCAAAATGCAAGATACGGGGAAATTCCGAAAAGACCTGTTCTATCGTTTGAAGGGACACTCCATTCAAATACCACCGCTCAGAGATCGCCATGGCGATCTGCCTTTGCTGATCACGCATTTTGTCAACGAAGCAGTCAGCAGCCTGGGCAAAAACGTCCGGTCGGATATTAAGAACATCGCCTCTCGCCTTTCGACTTACGCTTTCCCCGGCAACGTCCGGGAATTGCAGCATCTGGTCCATGATGCCGTCGGTATATGCAAAGGCAGCACATTGACTGCTGAAAGCTTCACACTTCTTTTACCTTCGGCCGACAGCCAAATGAACGCGGCGGAATCACTTGCGACACAAAGCATACCAGTCTCATTCGGCCCCACCCTGCCGACTCTCAAAGAGGTCCGCAACGAGTTAATCGATGAGGCCTTGCACCGTACCAACGGCAACCAATCCGCCGC
>JAFLJW010000450.1 GCA_022712815.1 Pseudodesulfovibrio sp.
GTCCGTTCCAGACAATTGTTTTTGACCGGGCTAGGACAGCCACAAACGCCTTGGTGGTCTCAGGACCGATATCAAGGACCAATGCATCGGCGGGAATCGAATCAGCCGAGCAAATGCCTTCTGCTTGCTTTGCCTTATGAGTTTTCGCATACAAAAAATCAACTGGCAGGTGCAGCTTGGAACCCAACTTATCCGCTTTTTCCAGAATGGACTTTGCGTCTAAAACACGGTCTCTCTCGACGAGCGACTTACCTACCTCGAACCCCTGAGCCAAAAGAAAGGTATTGGCCATGGCTCCACCGATAATGATATCGTCAACTTTTCCAAGAAGGTTATTCAATATTCCCAGCTTGGTGAAAACCTTAGCACCACCGGAAACACAGACATAAGGACGTTTCGGGTCTTTCAATGCATCACCGAGAAATTCATGCTCCCTTCTCAAGAGAAATCCCGCGCAACATTCTTTCGCATGCAGCGGAATATCAACAACCGAAGCATTTTCCCGGTGAGCGACACCAAAGGCATCGTTGACATAGATATCTGCCATGGAAGCAAGGATTTTGCCAAAATCCCCCCTCTCGTCTGGTGTCTTGCCGATTTCCTCTGGATAAAACCGTAAATTTTCCAGCATGAGGATTTGCCCGGGCTTGACTTCAGAAGCCATTTTCAGGGCTTCCTCACCAACACTGTCCGGAGCCAGAAGAATCTCAACGCCCAGCAATTCCCCCGCTCGTTTGGCTACCGGTGCAAGAGAAAGCTCTGGAACAATCTTTCCCTTGGGTTTACCCAGATGAGCACACAGGATAATTGCTGCCTCCTTGTCCAACGCATATCTGATCGTTGGCAATGCTGCCTGGATACGGTTATCATCCGTTATGATATCGCCTTCAAGAGGAACATTGAAATCCACCCTGAACAGCAGTTTTTTTCCTTCAATAGCCATTTGATCAATAAACTTCATTTCGCCCCCTTCAAAATATTGTATTCCCTGCCCTGCTTGAAATCATATCTGAAAAGCAGAGCATCCTCCTTGGTGTCCGGATAGTATTTTTTCCTGACGCCTATCTGCTTATAACCGTACTTCCGGTACAATGTAAGTGCCGCCATGTTTGATTCCTTGACATCCAGAAAACTCTTGGCAATTCCATTATTGATGCACATTTCAAAGGCACTGTCCATGAGGAGTCCTGCCATCCCCCTGCGCCTGAAATCGACATGAACAGCCAGATTCAGTATTTCCATTTCATCTTCAATCAACGAAAAAGCAATATAACCGGCCAGCCTGCCTTTTTCTCGTATTCCAAGCACCTTAAACGCTTTTCTCTCCAATCCCAAAGTAAATTGCTCATAGGTCCAGTGATAGGCGAAACACATTTTCTCAAGATCAATGAGATCCTGAATATCTGCTGTGCCCAGTTGAGTAACTATCGAATTCATCATCCCACCTGGTTGAGCAATTTCCCACGCTGGAAATATACAAGTATAGAGTGTATACGGACTTTTAATTCAAATCAAAGATTTATGAGAACATACAATGATATTCAAGAAAAAACCACCAGCCAACCCGGACTCTGAACGTTTCATCGAAGTCGTTGACGGTAATAACCGACCTCTGGCCGTGCTTTCAAAGGATATTGTCCATCGCCAACTTCTCAGGCATCGCTCTGTTCAGGTTCTCGTTTTCAGCCCGGACAAGAAAATTTACTTGCAAAAAAGGAATAAGAACAAACGTTTTTTTCCGAACCGCTGGGATGTTTCAGCCAGAACACATCCCAAAATCGGAGAATCGTCATACGATGCAGCCCTGCGAGTTTTGCACGACGAACTTCGGCTCGAAGTCGATCATACGCAATTTGTCAGAACTCTTCCTGCCTGCATGGAGACGGGTTTTGAGTATGTCACCATCTACGCCATCCTCAGAAACACACAGCCGATCACGCCCAATACCCACGAAGTGTCCGAAGGATATTACTTTTCCCGCGAAGAACTGACTTGCCTGATCAAGGAATTCAGGGAACTTCTCACCCCGAACCTTGTCACACTTTGGGAAGCCGGCCTGCTTAACGGAACCTGATCACCACCGGGCAGACCGTTAAAAAAAGTTCGAGTGCAAGGCAAAAAAAAAGATCAAGACCGATGCGTATTTCCTATACGAATGGGTTTGATCTTTTTACAGCAAATATAGGAGCGGTAGCTCTTAGAGCGTATCGACAACTATCAGGACCGACGCTGGATGAAAAATTCCACAGTCCGGTTATACGTCTTTTCTTCCTCAAGAGTAAAAAAACAGGCTGGAATCTCTCCCCGCTGCCTGTGGTAATGGAGACATTCACAGCAAATGCCATGTTTATCACAAGAAGATGTGCATGTGCAGTACTGCTCATTGATCTTTGCCCGCGGACATTGGTCCTTTTTTTTCATCCTGTCACCTCGTACGCAAACGGCTGTTTTAAACAAACAAATTACTAAAACCGAAAGCAGCCTAGACAACAGGTCTCATAGTGTCAATGATTCAAGACTATTGATTAAAATTTACACCCCCCCCCTGTGATGAGCAATCAATCACCCAAGTACCTGAGCACGAATGAAAACAGGCCAAAGCCGTTGTATTCCGGACAATTTAAGTATATAGTAATGACGTTGCAGCAAGGTCAAATAATTCCCGATTATCACCATTTGATCACGGAAGAGTCATAGATGTGGAAAAAAGCGTTTAGCAAAGCTCCTGACTATCGCGACTACGAGAAAACAAACTCCCCAACTCTGAAGTTGAAAACACTTGAAGAGTTGAAGGAATTCATTGATTATAATCACATCAAACATTGCCTGCTCAGACCGTACTTTGAGGTAGATGACTATCCCATCGTTGAAGCGCGGGAGCTTTTACCTTCCTTTGAGGTCGATCTTTACGAATACAAGGCCCTCCCCGGATTCACCATGGTGGCGTTTGAGCGGCAGCTAAATTCTTTTCAGGAAATATTCCAGTACGATGCACTCCACTCCCTTTCCGATTGGGAAGAAATGAAGGGGCAGGAAAACTGCTCGGTGGAAGATGACGTGATCTCCACCAATATTCGTACATATCAAAGCCGCCTTCCCAAAAGATATCACCCCGAATTCCTGAAGGAATTTGACAATGAAGAGATATGCTCCATGCATACCTATGCACGCATGCTCCCATTTTTGCTGGAGTTGGAGCGGGCGCATGTGATCGCACACGACAATACGGGGAATTTCACCTTGCAGGGCATGTATTCTTCCCTGCCTTCAAATCTTGACAGCGAACTGAAACAATTCGGCCTGAAAATCGGCAAATTCAAGTCCGGCAACAGCCTCATGTACGAGTGCAACCGCCTGTTTGTTTATCAGTTCATGATGGAGCTGCACGGATTTCCCATCGTTTCCGAACGCCGAACATCGTCTGCCATGTTTGCCATCCGGCTTCTCAGACAAAATGAACGCTTCATTGTCCGAGTCCTTGGCCAAAGTGACAGGACAATCACCACAATGATGTCGCCGCCTGCAGGTACTCCGAAAAAGCTGACCAAATACCCGAAGATCGAAAAGACTGCCCTTGTACAGGTCAATGAAAACCAGAAAGAACTCATTGGCACCCTCAAGGATCAGGGCTTTTTCATCGACGAAAAAAACAGGATCGTCATCCTCCGTGTGAGCTACCAACAGCACGAATACAGCCCCAAGAACGTGCGCGAGGGCCGGGCATTGTCCGTTCTCAAACAGGAAGTCATCCACCCCATCACCGGAGAGGTCAACGACAGCCTGAACATCATTCAAAATGTGCAGAACATGATCCTGCGCCTCAATGACATCGTGCGCGGCGAATACCGTCTCACGGTCAACTATAAGCGCAGTGAGGTCATCAACAACACGGATACGCATGAAAACAGGCTGAAAGTCCTGTACATATGGCTCTCCAAGCACATGCACAGAATCGTGGACTATTCCGATGAGTACTATTCCCAAATTGTCCGGGTTCTCGATGGATACCTCCTGGCCCCTGACAATTATGATATTTTCAACGATCATTACCTGTTGCATCAGGAAGTCTGGTCGCGGTATGGTCAAATACAGCAAGCGCGCAAAGTTCGCATTCTTGAAGATCTCAGGTATCGTAAATACAAAGGGGAACCCATCTCATACCGCCGGATGCTTGAACTGATGACAGAAATTCTCAACGAATTGAAGTTTGAAATAGTTAATTACTTTGACAAGTTGGTCGTCAAAGTCCTGGCCATTGGTGATGATGTCGTTTCTGCCCCATACCTGCGTCGCAAGTACATAGATATAGAAGACAAAGACTTGTCTGATTACGGTCTGGAAATAAAGAAGCTCTATCTGAATCTGATGGCACTGCTCGACGAATTCAGATCCATCAGAAAATCCCGCACTACGGGAATTCCTGGTCCCGGCTCATTTTAATCACACTTCCCAAGGAGATTACATTGGAGACTCTTTCCATAACCCCACTCACTGTCTGGCACCGTGAGAATGGTGCCAAAATGGCCCCATTTGCCGGTTTCGACATGCCCGTTCAATACAAGGGCATCATCGTCGAACACAAACACACCCGCACCAAGGCAGGTATTTTTGATATCTGCCACATGGGTGAATTCAAACTGGCCGGTACTGGTGCCAAAGACGCGCTCAACAAGGTGGTCAGTCACGACCTGAACACGCTTGGTCCAGGCAAATGCCGCTATGGATTTTTGCTCAATGAATCCGGCGGCATCAATGACGACCTGATCATCTACTGCCTAGCTGAAGACGAATACATGCTCGTGGTCAACGGGGCATGCAGGGAAAAGGATTTCAATCACATACGAAGCAACCTGCCAGCAGAAATCACTTTGACGGACATCAGTGATGAAACCGGCAAAATTGATATTCAGGGACCGGAAAGCCTTGATGTGCTGAACTCTCTTCTCGATTCAGACTGGAATCATTTGAAATATTTCAACTTCAAAGAGACCGATGCATGCGGCTTTTCCATGATAGTAAGCCGCACCGGCTACACCGGTGAACTGGGATACGAGCTCTACCTGCCTGCCGACAAGGCTCTCGAAATATGGGAAAAACTCATCACCGATGAACGGGTCGAGCCTGTCGGCCTCGGAGCGCGTGACACCTTGCGCCTTGAGATCGGCTATCCGCTCTACGGTCAGGATTTGGATGAGAGTCATACCCCCAAAGAGGCCGGAGCCGGATTCTTCCTGAAAAAGGAAACCGACTACATCGGAAAATCCGGCCTTGGCGTGGTCAATGAATCCCTCATTGCCCTTGCCATTGACGGGCGAAGGACAGCCAGACACCATGACGAGGTTTTCCTTCCCGGCGGTGAAAAAACCGGGGTGGTAACCAGCGGCTCCTTTGCCCCGAGCCTCGGTCATTGTGTCGCATTGGCCTATGTCAAAGCGGAAGACGCCGGGAACGACACTTTCATCATCAAAACAGCTCGAACAGAGCTTGAAGCGAAAAAAGCCGCCCTGCCCTTTTACAAGGACGGAACAGCCCGTAAAAAAGTCAAATAAACTGAAAAAAAGGGGGGGGCCAAAGCACCCCCCTCTTCTTTTTATTTGTCAGGACCTAACGAGAGCATTCGCTCTTCAAGTCTTTTCTTTTCTTTCGCAAGAATATCCTTATCAAGTTTCTCTGTTGTCACGTCAATCGGTTCCCCAATGTACACAGGACAACGGGTAAAGGGATAAGGCAGTGCGAAACGGTCCCATGATTTGTCAAAGATCTTCCTCTTTTCAGGAAAAACCCTGATCGGAACGATTTTGGCCTTTGCTCGTTGGGCAAGAAAGATAATCCCGTCCTTGGCCTTGTGCCTGGGGCCTTTTGGTCCATCAATGGTGAACACGGCCATGCGGTTCTCTTTTTCCATGACCCGCTTGGCTTGCAAGAGAGCTTTGACACCGCCTCTGGTGCTGGACCCGCGCACGGTTGTATGCCCCAACCTGTCGAGAACACGGGAAATGATTTCCCCGTCTTTGCTCTGGCTGACAAAGGTCACAAAATGAGCACTGGTTATGTAGGCGACACTGGTTACGGAAAAAAGTTCTCCATGCCACAGGGACCAGATAATCGGCTGCCCACTATTATTGAGATC
>JAFLJW010000065.1 GCA_022712815.1 Pseudodesulfovibrio sp.
CACGAGTTCGGCTGTGCTGGTGTATGAAAAGGTGTCTGCGAGGGTTCCGCCGGTCAAGAGATCGTCACCTGCACCGCCTTCGATGAAGTCAGTGCCTTCGGTAGATGTTCCGCCATCGCCGTAGATGGTGTCGTCACCAGCACCGCCGAAGATGGAATCGTCGCCGCCGACTCCGGGTGCGCTCTCACCATAAAGAAGGTCGTTGCCGTCGCCGCCGTAGATGGTGTCATCGCCGGAATAGCCTTTTATCGTGTCGTCACCGGCATCACCGAAGAGGCTGTCATTGCCGTCACCCTGGGGCCACTGACCACCCAAAATGGAGTCGTCGCCATCGCCGCCCCGCAAGGTGTCGTTGCCGCCCAATCCTTGCAGGGTATCATCAAATACATTTCCGACATGGCTGTCGTTGCCCGATGTACCGGTCCAGTTCTGGCCAGCAGAATCGACGACTGAGCCCATATCAACAATCACATCGGCTATATCCACGGAGGCACCGGTGAAGGTGCCGATAATGCCTTGTGTCCCGGCATCGGCGGAGTCAACATCCTGATCGTACCAGAGTTGATTATTGACGCTGTCCCATACCAGAACGTTTGAATCGGTGATGCCATCTGCGATAACACCCGTATAGTTGTCTATTTCATACCAATAATAGTCTGCTTCAGTGAAATCACCGTCAAGAAATACAACGTCCGAGCCTGAAACAAAATCACTGATGATGTCACCGGGGCCATTGAGGACATCCGTATGGCTTGAGTAGGCGAAAGTATCGTCTCCATCATCACCTGTCAGGGTATCGACACCGCCGCCGCCTTCAATAAAATCGTCTCCTTCAAGGCCTGTGAGCCTGTTTGCATTTGCATCGCCGAGAAGGGTGTCGTTGTAGTCGGAACCATCCACATTTTCGATGTTGACAAGCGTATCGGTACCGCCCCAGCCATCCTTGGCAGTTCCTGACAACAGGTTGACGTCCACGCCTGTCACAAGATCATCATTCAAAGATTTGTCGTTCCAGTACCAGACAAGGTCCTGCCCATCGCCACCGTCAAAGGAGTCATCACCCATCCAGCCGGAAAAGATATCGTCACTAGTTCCACCGGTGAAAGTATCGTTGCCCTCAGAGCCTTCGATGGACTCGATATTCACCAGATTGTCGGTATGGCCGCCGTCATAGACACTCCAAAAGCCGCCCCCCCCGCTTACCTTTATACCGGCATTGGCGACTCCGGGAGGTAGCAACCAGTATGAAACCTCGTCATAGCCCGCATAACCATTCACATAATCACTACCTGCACCCGGCATGAATTTCTGCGAACCGGAATCGCCCTTGAAGGCATCGCCATAATTCGAGCCTATGACGAGATCGATATCCGTCAGGGTGTCAACATTGCCGTCCAGAGTGACCGTGCCGGACGTGCCGCTCATCTCAACAGCTATGCCCGAGGTCGCGTATTGATAGGACACGATGTCAAAACCGGTATCTGCATTATCGTCATGGACGCTGTTGCCGTTGATACTGTCCGAACCTCCGCCATCAATGAAAATATTGGTCCGTGTCGAGTCACCAACGAAAGTATCGTTGTAGGCTGTTCCCCAGATTCCTTCGACATCGGTCAGGGTATCCGTGCCGTCTCCGCCGGTCACGCTGCCTGTGACAAGGCTGGCGTTGATGGCCGAAGTCGCATTGGCATACGAGGCTACGTCCAGCTCGCGGTAATTGCTGCTGTTGGCTCCGCCGTCGATGAAGTCGTCGCCGAGTCCGCCTTCCATGATATCGGCATCATTGCCGCCATACAGGCTGTCGTTACCCACACCACCACTCAAGAAGTCCCCGCCATCGCCACCCAGTATGCTGTCGTCACCCTCGGCACCACTTAAGATGTCGTTGCCTCCCAAACCGTTTATGGTATCGAGGAAGTAGGTTCCGGTGTGGGTGTCCGCGCCTGATGTGCCGGTCCAGTTTTCGCCGATGGTGCCATCGACGACACTGCCGCTGTTCACGTCCATGTCGGTCATGACAACAGTGGTAGAACCGAATCTGCCCAGGATGCCTTCACCGGAAGCGTTGCTGACCGATGCATCTTCATCATACCAGAGAGTGTGGTTGGCGTTGTCCCATACCAGAGCGGTAAAGTCGCCGGTATCTCCAGCGATAACGCCATCATAGTTATCTTCTTCGTACCAATGGAATTCTGTACCGGAAAAGTCACCTGAGAAGTATATCTGGTCCGTGCCGGAGATAAAATCGGTAATTTTGTCTCCGAGGGTTGCATCCAGAGGCTCCGAGCTGCTGGAGTACAGGAACTTGTCCGCGCCGCCACCGCCGGTCATGGTGTCGTCACTTTCACCGCCTTCGATGACATCGTCACCAAGTCCGCCGATGAGGGTATCATTCAGGATACTGCCGGAGAGAATGTCGTCCCCATGGCCACCCGTGATGTAGTACTTGTTGTATTCTCCATTGGTCGCGTTGAAAGTCAACGTATGGGAGCCGGTCAGGGCAGAGCCATCCACCGTGACAATGTCTCCCACATCAGCGAGGCTGTTGTCGAGCTGGACAGTGGTTGTTGCGTCTCCGAAAACGACATTTTCGATACCGGAAACAAAATTGAGTTCGTCTGTTCCGCTGCTAACGTCCGTATAGGTCAAGGTATCATTTCCAGTCCCGCCTTCGATATAGACAACGTTCGACATGTTGTTACCCATATCGAGCGAATCGTCATAATCGCTCATGATGACAGTAGTTTCGCCGGAATATGCGGAGGTATCCAGAGAGGACAGATCAATGATGCTGGCTTCATCCGGCGCAACAACGCGCATCAGTCCCGGACCTTCAATGCCAAAGCTCTGACCGGAAAGCTGCGAGGCTGCAAAGGTGGTAGTCGAAGATCCTGACTGGAATTCAAGGACCTCGATTCCCGTAAAAGTCATGGAGGAAAGATTTTCGGTATCGTTGGTGACCAGGGTATCGCTGCCCGATCCGCCGTCAACGAATGAAACATTATCCGTAATAATGATCAAATCGTCTCCGCCATACCCCTTGAAGCCAAAGACATCTTCACTGCCCCAATCCGTGAAGGTCGTTTCCATGACCTGAAAGTCGATGGTGTTGTTGCCATTGTCGCCTTCGAGCATGAGGGATTCGACGTTAGAGGTTCCAGAGCCGGAAATAGTGGACAGGCCCGTCAGAAAACCGGCCTGGAGATGGCCGAAAGTAGCTGTCTGGCACATTGCAATTTGCAAAGCTTCAATGCCGGTAATACTGGCTCCGGTAAAATCGGTGGAAGTCCGGACGTCCAGAACATCTTGTGTCTCTTCTCCTTTTCCTTCAATGAGTTCGCCTGACTCGACATCACCGGTGTTGAAGACAAACGTGTCATCGGCTGCGCTGCCGTGGAGTTCGTCCATGCCCGCGCCACCGTCGAGGTGGGTGAAACCGACCGCTGCGGTCAAAGTGTCGTCCCCGGCAAAGCCTTGCAGGTGAATGAAATCTTCACCACCCATGAAACTGAATTTCCCGTCAACTATGCCGGAAAGGTCCATATCATTGGCACTCTCGTCACCCCGGAGTTCGATTTTTTCCACGGCAGAGGTGTCTGAGCCATAAATTGCGGTCAGGCCGGTCAAAAATCCGGTCATGTCGTAGTCAAAGGTGGCGGTCTGTCCTGCGGCTATTTCCAATTCTTCGATATGGTCGCTGACCCTGGCTCCGCTAAAATCAGTGGATGTCTCAACATACACCCTGTCGGTCCCGCCGCCGCCATCAAACTCTTCGTCGATTGCCACGTCACCGGTGTTGAAAACAAAGAGATCGGAGCCATTTCCACCGTTCATGGTGTCAGCACCGGCACCACCATTGAGAGTATCGGCATTTAAACTAGTGGAGAGCTCATCATCACCCTCGCCGCCGGTGACATTCATGTACATGTCGGCAGAACTGCCGTTCCAGTGAAGGGCGTGGCTGCCGGTCAGAGCCGAGGCATCAATGGATATGGTCGAGCCGGAATCAGCACCGTTATTAGCATATGTGATACTTGTCTCGGCATCACCCAGAATGATTTTTTCCACCCAATGAACGCTTTGAAGATCATTGTTGTCGTTGCCGCTGTCGGTGAAATATAGGGAATCGGTTCCAGCCCCGCCATCAATGCTGTCAGAATCGTCCAGCTCGGTCCCCATGAATATCTGGTCATTTCCGCTGCCACCAAGGATGGTGTCTTCACCACCGCCTGTGCCAGAGAGAGTGTCGTTTCCGAGGTAACCGTCGAGACAGTCATCGCCCGCGCCGCCGAACATGGTGTCGGACAGGGTCGCGCCTTTGAGATAGTCGTCGCCATCGCCGCCGATGAGATGGAAATAGCTGTCGGTGTCGCCGTTGGCCAGGAATGTGACATCGGATGAGAGCGAACCGTCGAGAGTCATGGTAGACCCTGAATCGACGAGTGCATCGTTGATCACGAGATCCACTGCGGCAGAACCCAGAATGATCATCTCGATAGAACTGGAATTATTCAGGTCTGTTGAATTCGTGTTACCGTCAAAGGAAATGGTGTCAGTACCACTGCCGCCGAACAATTCGTCATTGGCATCCAAGGCACCGAGCACGTAGGTGTTGGTCGCTGTACTGTACGTACCAACAGCGAGGAAGTCATCTCCATCGCCGCCGTTCAGGATGTTTCCTGCCATGCCTCCGTATATAAAATTGTCGTTTGTATTGCCGATGATGTTATTGTCGTGAGTGGTGTCCCCGTAGACTGTCTGGACATCGTAAGCTGTCGTGTCGTTATCGATCAGTTGCCTCACGAGGTCATTGTCGTCGTTGCCCGTGGATTCGTAATATGGAGTGTTATAAGGAGACGTTCTACCGCCCACCAGGTTCACGGTAAGGTCGTCGCCCCATTGTGACAGGTCGAGTGTGGTCACGATCTCCGGATCTGGGTCCGGCTCCGGCTCTGGCGGCGAGTCCGAATCTGGCGACGAGTCCGGATCTGGCGGCGGAGGTGCCGGTGGAGGTGCTGGGCCAACCTTAATTGGCGGAGATGGCGGCGGAGGTGGCGGTGGTGGCTGAACTACGAAAGGATCAACTTCGGGTTCTGGTTCCCCTCCGCCCTCTTCCGTGCCTTCACCTTCTCCTTCACCCTCTCCCTCACCTTCGGTTCCTTCTTCTCCTTCACCCTCTTCGCCATTTTCTTCGCCGTCTTCTTCGCCGTCGAAGTCGGGCGCACCCTGTTGCAGGGATTGCGAGGAAAGTTGTTCAAATTGTGCAAGCTGGGATTGCGTGGCCTGGACTGCCGGACTGAGGCCACCAGGAGTGGCCGTGACAGACATGCCGTCCCGGGTGATGATCTGGACCGGACCGCCCGAAACGGGACGGATGACAACAGGCTTGTCCACGAAGTCGATGACAACGTGAGCTTCCTGCCCGTCCGCACCCACGGAATGCCCGGTAGTGGTACCGCGAATGCCGATGGTCGCCAACGGAGTTTCAAGTTGGAAACCCTCAGGGTTCATATCGACGATTTCACCGGTGACGGAACGAAAGGTGCCCGTGAGCATCTTGATCGTCATTTCGCCGGTGTCCTGGTCGGGGTCGAAAATATATTGATCGAGCAAGACGGAAGAGTTGGGACCCTGAGAAAAAAGGGCACCATCAGAAAATTTGATTTCAACAGCCGATCCGCCCGCCCCTGTCGTAACGACATCGTTAACAAAGACAGGACTGTCAACGGTAAGCTCTCTTACTCCGTCAGGCCCCTCAGCTGAAGCAGTGCCATATGCAATGGTTACTGTTCCGATCTGTTCGGCGATATTTGGCATTTTAGTCGGTCCTTGAAAAGTCTATATACCTCTAGTAATTATCATACCATTCCAATAGGTGTTGCGCAATAGTTTTGACGA
>JAFLJW010000409.1 GCA_022712815.1 Pseudodesulfovibrio sp.
GCCCAGTCCGTGATCTATAACCACAAAATTGCCGTAGATGCCGAGAAAGTCGGCATAGACTACCTTGCCATTGTTGCCTGCCGGAACCGGGGCGTGTTTGATACTGGCGAGATCAAGGCCGAGGTGGGTCTGGAAATCCACTTTCTTACCTTTGTACATGTAGTCGCGGGCATCGGCGAAGCGGGCGCGGTTGGCCGCATTGGGCAGGCGCACGAAGGTTCCTTCCCAAAGCATGACAGGCTCGGTGTTCCGGCTGAATTTGATCAATTGAGCGCGGTCCATCTTGCGAATGGTATTGTTGATGTAGAGATACTGCTCGATAAGGGTTCCTTCATCGGGAACAAGCCCCTGAAATTCGGGGATGGTTCGTTCCATGAAGCTGTCGGACAGGCGGATCTTGTCACGACGGAACGGGCGTGCATTGGCGTGGTGGTTGAAGGACCGTTTGGCATGGTTGCCAGCCTTGTCGGAAGCCGTGATGAACGGTTTGAACTCGCTGGGCGGGGTATCCCACGGGATTGCGAACATGCAGTAATAGAGATTCTGGCCTGTGCCCGGCTGGAGATGGGCCGGGAAGAATCGCTCACCAACCTCGATGCCGGTTTCCTCGGCAATCTCCGAGAGGGTATAGACCATCAGACCGGCACCGCCCTGATTCAGGTTGTTGGTATGCGACTGCACGAAAATTCGGGGCGGGGCGGTGTCCAGAGTGAATGATTTCTCGGCTTTGGACTGCCCGCCATGGCCAAAGGGGTAGAGCGATGCATCACGGGCCGTGACCATGATGGTGAATTCGCCATCCTTGATGGTACCCTTGTTGAGTTCAATTATTTCTTCGACTTGCGGGACACCGGCGGGGAAAGTTTTGGAGATGAGCGGTATCTGCTTGCCCTTCTGAATAACGATGATATCCATACTTTTGAGGCCGCTGCCAAGGTCTGCTATCGCAATTGTCAGTTGCGTGTTCTTGTTCACATCTGTCAGGTTTGGACCGATGGTGATGGTTGGGGCTTCGGTATCCTTGAAAAGCAGGAAACTGCCCGCACCAAGGGCGAGGATGATGATAATGGCCGCAAGTATGATGGGAAAGCCCCTGGAGTTTTCCTTCCTAAATAAACTATTAGTCTCTTTGTTCATGGTTTGTCCTGTGTTTGTAATATTTCTAGACTATTTCTATAGTAGTCCAGAGCTGGAGACAAGGGGATGGAATGGAAAGTCTGAAAAAAATGGATAACCATTTGTCAGGCAAAGAAAAAGCCGCACTCAAGGAATGCGGCTTGATATTTTCAATCTGGTGGGTAGTTATTTCTGGTTGTCCAGCGTGTTCAGCAGGTTGATGGTCAGGCGCAGGAAATCGGCTTCGGTAAGGATTCCTGTCAGTTCCCCATGGTTGACTACGGGAAGACAGCCATATTTATGATTGAGCAGGAGTTGTGCCGCATCCTTGAGGGGCGTATCTTCTTCGACAGAGGTGATATCTGTCCGCATTATTTCACGAATGGGAATGCCTGAATCAATTTCCTTTTGAGTTTCAGGGTCCAGTTCAGCGAGTTGCGAGATGGTGGCAGAGAGGATGTCGCGGTGGGTTATCAGTCCGGTGAACACGTTGTCCACGGTAACTATTGGGATGTGGCGAATACGCTGGAGGTCCATGAGTGATCGCGCATTATGCAGGGAGTCGTTTTCTTTTAGTGAGAAAACGGGCGATGTCATGAGGTCCTTAACTCTAAGCATTGATTCCTCCGATACTTTTATCTTCTCAGTTTCCCTGAAAGCGGTAATTCTGTCAAGCCAACCTTGGAAATTATCATTTCTTTATGGTGACTTCGGTTGACTCGGGCGGTAAAATCTGTTCAGCATCGCGCAGTATTTAATTGTATATGGTACACTGTTTTCCAGGAGAGTTCATGGTTGATCCAGTACGGCCCAGAGAACGCATGGTGCGTGAACAGATTGAAGCGCGTGGCGTTACCGACAAGGCGGTGCTCAGTGCCATGAGGACTCTTCCCAGACATCTCTTTGTGGAGGAAGCTCTGGCCTACAAGGCGTACACTGACGGTCCCTTGCCCATCGGCGAAGGACAGACCATTTCCCAGCCGTATATTGTGGCCCTGATGTCCGAGTTGCTTGAAGTGAAGCCGGAGATGAAGGTGCTTGAGATTGGTACCGGCTCCGGCTATCAGGCCGCTGTGCTCGCTCAGATGGGGGCAGATGTCTACACTGTTGAGCGTATCAAGAAATTGTTTTTCGCCGCCCGCAAGCGGTTCATGGGCATGCGCATGTTTTCGGTGAAGCTCAAGCTTGACGACGGCACTCTGGGATGGACGGACGAAGCTCCGTATGACCGCATTATCGTTACGGCAGGTGGCCCGGAAGTGCCAGAACCACTGGTCGCACAATTGGCCGACCCTGGTCGGATGCTCATTCCTGTTGGTGCGTCCAAGCGTAATCAATCTCTTATTTTGATAGAAAAACGAGACGGTAAAGTTACCCGTACCGATAAAGGCAGTGTTGCTTTTGTTGACCTCGTTGGAAATCATGGCTGGTAGCCGGGAGAATCGAGCATGTCCAAAAGCAGATTGACAATCAGGGAAGCCTTCATGAAAAGCCCTGGCCCGGACAGTGTCAGGAAGGGCGTACTCTTGGCTCTCAAGGGATTTTGCATGGGGGCCGCAGATATCATCCCCGGCGTTTCCGGCGGGACCGTTGCATTCATTACCGGAATATACACGGATCTGGTGGACGCCATCCGTTCCTTTGACCTGACTTTTGTCCGCCGGGTGTTTACCCTTGATTTTTCAGGCGCATTGGCCTCGGCCCATGTCCGCTTTCTCGTCTGTCTGCTCTTTGGCATCCTGACTGCGATTGTCGGCATGGCGCGGGTCATGCACTACATGCTCCAGACTCATCCGGTTGAGATCTGGTCGTTGTTCTTCGGGCTTATCATGGCCTCTATTCTTGTTGTGGGCCGGGAGATAGAGCCATTGAACCCGCTGCATCTCGGTTGTGTCGCACTTGGTGCAATCGGGAGTTTCCTGCTGGTGGGCATGATTCCGGTTTCAACGCCAGAGACTCTGCCATTCATATTCCTGTGTGGTGCAATCGCCATCTGTGCCATGATTTTGCCCGGCATCAGCGGGGCATTTCTACTTTTGATGCTCGGCAAGTACGAGTATGTCACCCGGACGTTGAAGAATCCGTTTATTTTGGATAATTTTTTGGTTATTACTGTTTTCGCGGCAGGCGCGGTGGTCGGAATCATTGTTTTTTCCCGTGTACTGCATTATCTGTTGGAAAGATGGCACGGGGCCACGATGAGTGTGTTGACCGGATTCATGATCGGGGCGCTCAGAAAGGTCTGGCCATGGAAGGAAATTCTCGAGACGGCCAGTATTCGCGGCAAGATTCATGTCCTGCGGGAGCAGAATGTGCTGCCGGGTGGAATGGATGGCGAGTTTTTTCTGGCTGTCGGTCTGGCCTGTGCCGGGATCATGGTTGTTTTATTGTTGGAGCGATTCTCACGTCGAGAAGAAAACGCATAGCTCGTTTGGCCATGGCCGGACGGGAGCACGATAAAGAGAGAGTGTCATGAGCGATTGCAATACAGGTTCCTGCGGGGGCGAAAATAAGCTTAGCGCAAAGGATAAAATCCAGAATGAGATGATCAAATCCACTCTGGGGAAGATTAAATACAAGTTGTTCATCATGAGCGGAAAGGGCGGCGTGGGCAAAAGCTCGGTTGCCGTCAACGTGGCCGCAGCCCTGGCGGCCAAGGGCTTGAAGGTCGGACTTCTGGATGTGGATATCCACGGTCCCAGTGTCCCGACATTGCTTGGAATATCCGGTACTCTGGATATTGACCGGGGTTCCCTGATCCTGCCCAAGCGGTTTAACGACAATCTGCACGTGGTCTCCATGGAATCTTTGCTCAAGGACCCGGATCAGGCTGTGCTGTGGCGCGGTCCCATGAAGACTGCGGCTATTCGTCAGTTCATTTCCGACGTGCAATGGGGCGAGCTTGATTTTCTGGTGGTCGATTCACCTCCCGGGACCGGTGATGAGCCTATGACCGTGTTGAAAACAGTGCCTGAAGCCCTTTGCGTGGTCGTGACCACCCCTCAGGAAGTTTCTCTGTCGGATGTACGCAAGTCCATAAATTTCCTCCAGTATGCTCGGGCCAATGTCCTTGGCGTGGTGGAGAACATGAGCGGGCTTGTCTGTCCGCACTGTCATGAGTCCATTGATCTGTTCAAGAAAGGCGGCGGCAAGGATCTGGCCGAGAAATACGGTCTGGAATTTCTTGGTGCGATTCCCCTTGATCCGGCCACGGTGGTGGCTGGCGACCTTGGTATTCCTGTTGTACTTATGGAAGAAGATTCCTTCGCCAAACAGAGCTTTACCGAATTGGCGAACAACATAGCTGAAGCTGCGCAGAAAAGTTTTGAGGCCGCTTCAACCACACATGCATAGGTGTATGTCATGAATCGAGAGATATTCAACCTGCCGAATTGTTTGACCATGGCAAGGATAGGGGCTGCCCCCATTATTGTGCTGCTTCTTTACATAGAGATGTGGTTCGAGTTTCGTTTTGGGGCGTACTGTGCCTTTGGTATCTATTTCATTGCATCGGTTACCGATTATTTTGACGGCAAGATTGCCCGTGAGCAAAACACCATCACCAATCTCGGCAAGTTTCTCGATCCCCTGGCCGACAAACTGCTCATCGGCTCTATTTTGATAATGCTGGTTCGGCTTGGCCCTGAGTGGAGAACTCCGGCTTGGGTGGTTATGATCATTATTTGCCGGGAGCTTGCCGTGACAGGCATGCGCGCCATTGCCGCTGAGATGGGGGAGATCGTTGCCGCCGACAAACTGGGCAAGGCCAAGACATTGTTACAGATCCTGGCGACCGGTTTTCTGATCTTTCATTAT
>JAFLJW010000286.1 GCA_022712815.1 Pseudodesulfovibrio sp.
GCCTACGGCAGCCTCCTGGGCGGGTACGCCATGAACCTGACAGAAGGGGCCGCATCCATACACGGCCTTGCTTTTGCTCTGGGTACTCTGTTCCATGTGCCTCACGGTCTGGCCGTGTCCGTCATGGTGCCCAAGACCTTGGCTGCCGTGGCCAAAGGAAATTACGAAAAATTCACGGCTATGGGAGAAGCCATGGGTGTGTGCTGCAAGGGACTTTCCCCGGCAGAAGCAGCCCAAGCGATCGTGGCGGAAATCGAACAGATGTACCGCGACATCGGCATCCCCCTGAGCCTCAAGGAACTAGGTGTCGGCATCACGGAGAGCGATCTGGAAAAACTCACGGATGAAGCTTTCTCGCAAAAGCGCGTCATGGGCCACTCCATCTATCAGCTCAACCGCGAAGAAGTTTTGAGTATATTCAAAGCGACATACTAGGTTCCCGGCGGCTTCCTCAGCTTCCTCCTCTCAACAACGGAGTTGGGGAAGCCGCTATCCAATTTTATCGGAAAACAAGACAGTTGTCACTTGAATAAGGAAGGCATGAAAATGAAAAAGATCAATAAAGTACTCGTTCTGGGAGCGGGCGTCATGGGCAAGGGCATCGCCCAGCATCTGGCGTCCTTCGATATTGAAACGGTCGTTTTCAGCCGTACCGAAACAACGCTCGCCAAGTGCCGCACTCTCATCAGGAATAGCCTGGATACACTTGCTTCCCAGGGCCGTGCCACAGAAGCCGACAACGCCCAGTGTCTCTCCAGAATATCATATACCACCGACATGGCTCTGGCAGCACCGCAAGCCGATCTCATCATCGAAACGATTTCGGAAAATCTGGAACTCAAGAAAAAGATCTTTGAAGAGTTGGACGCACTTTGCCAGCCAGAGACTATCCTGGCTACCAATACCTCGTCCTTTGATATCAACGAAATCGCAAGCGCGGCAAAACGTCACCCCAAGCGCGTCCTGGGTATGCACTGGTTCCATCCCCCGAATATTACCCCAGGAATCGAGCTCATAGGCGGAAGCTGGACCTCTCCGGAAGCTCTTCGGACCATGGACGATTTCTGTCTTGCCATGGGGAAAGTCCCTACTCGCTGCGCCAATACCCCGGGTTTTGTGGCCAATAGAATCCAGATGGCCATGGTGGCTGAGGCTCTGAAAATCGTGTCCCAGGGATTGGCCTCCCCCGCCGAGGTTGACGCCATTGTTCGTTCGACCATCGGATTCCGTCTCGGAGCCTTCGGACCGTTTGAAATCGCGGACATGGCAGGAACCGACACCTACCTCGCAATCATGAACTACATGCATGAAGAATTGGGATGGGAAAACAGTGACGCTGTGGCGTTCCTCTCTTCACTCGTGAAGCAAGGTCGGCTGGGACTGAAAGCCGGAGCCGGATTTTACGACTACGACGAAAAGGCCTCAGAACGCATTCTTCAATGGCGTGACACTTTTCTGTCACGGCGGCTGGATGTTTTCAACGAAGAAACCCGTGAGCGAAACAAATGAAGATATCTCTGAGCTATGGAAAAGATCGGATAGAGGCGGAAGTCGATAGCACCCATGTAACCGCAGTCCTGACACCCAAAGACATTCCTGTCCCGGCCAGCGAGGCCGAGCTTGTCCGCGAGGCACTCCGAAATCCCATCGGTTCCGGGACAATACGAGAAATTTTCGGCCCCGGCGAAAGTGTGTGTATCGTAACCAGCGACATAACCCGCCCCTGCCCATCCTACAAGCTGCTACCTCCGCTGCTTGAAGAACTGGGTCACGCCGGAGTGCGAAGAAAAGACATTCTCATAGTCTTCGCACTCGGAGCACATAGAAAACACACACCGGAAGAAATCGAACGGCTGGTGGGAAGTGAGATCGCCAGTCAATACAACTGCATCGATATGGATGCGGATGATGTTGTTCTGGCGGGTACCTCCTCCAATGGAACACCATTTGAAGTCTTCCGGCCGGTGGCCGAATCCTCCCGGCGCATATGCCTGGGCAACATTGAATACCATTACTTTGCGGGATATAGCGGTGGCATCAAGGCCATTGTCCCCGGTGTGTGCTCTCACAAAACCATCCAGACCAATCATGCCTTTATGGTCCACGAAAAAGCGGCCACTGGCAACCTACAAAACAACCCCGTGCGCGATGATCTGGAAGAATTGCTCTCCTTTCTCTCAGTGGACCTCATTCTCAACGTTGTGCTTGGTCCGGACAAAACAATCCTGCATGCCACTGCCGGAGACTGCATCAAGGCGCATCGGGCCGGGTGCGCTTTCCTCGATAGCCTGTATCGCTTCCCCCTGAAGAAGGGTGCAGACATCGTCATTGTCACACCTGGCGGCTATCCCAAGGATCTGAACATCTATCAGGCTCAAAAAGCACTGGACAACGCCACCTATGCTGTGCGTCAGGGGGGAGTCATCATCTGGACGGCGGCCTGTCAGGAGGGATACGGATCGGCTGTTTTCGAGCAATGGCTCAATGATGCCCGGTGCCCGGACGACCTGATCGATAGGGTGCGGAAAAAATTTGAACTGGGTGGACACAAGGCGGCCGCCATCGCCATGACCTTGAAGAAGGCCGATGTATACATGGTTTCCGAGCTTGAAGATGCTGTCGTCGAAAACATGTTCATGACCCCCTGCCCCAATGTGGAGGCGGCCTTGGAAAAGGCCAGAATCAAACTCGGCGACACAGCTGAAATAGTTGTCATGCCATATGGAGGCTCCACACTTCCGGTCATCGATTCCATCTGATTTTGTCCTGGCATGTTCTACTCAAACCGCCCATGCATTGCCTCTACGACTAGGCTGACATAATATCTGTGAGGGTATTGAAGAGGTCCAGGGTTATGCGACCCAATGGCCTCTGGACATACAACAACGAACGGCCCAGCATGGTCATCGGCGGCATTTTCCTATGCAAAAAATGGGAATAGCCGCATAGCCTCTGCTTTTAAGTGCTACTATTTTTAGGGGGGGGGGGATTACCAGGACCACACTTCACAACAAGGGTGAGACTAGCTGAAGAGTACATGCGAAACCATACATTTTTTATCTAAGGTAGTTTCTTTGATTTTAACTACTACCACTAGCAATTACTACTTTTTTAAAAGAACTGTTACTTCTTAGGGCTGTCAAAAGGGGCGACTGTCAGATCAAGTATGAACCACTACAGATTAAGAGCCTATAAGTTGTTCTTTCCATTCAAGTGTTAATTTTTTATTAAATTTTGCGATATTGCAAAAATAATCATTAACTGCCAATGGGTCTCCTAGAGGACTCTCATTTGCGTTTCTAACCATACACATGGTGCAAAAATCTTTATCAGCACATTGGATACACTTAGGAAAGTCTTTTTTTCGTAAATCTCTTAAATATTGCACTTTTTCAGAGTCTTCCCAAATGTCTTTGAGTGAAGTTTTTTTCACATTACCAACAACATAATTTTGCCAGCCAGCACATGGATATACATTTCCATTGTCTGCTATGCAGATAGAGGAATTGCAAACACTACAAACATAGTCGGTTGGTGTATAATGTTTATTCTTTTCAGCATCCGTTGCCATTTGCTCAATAAAATTAGCATCCTTCGCTGCTTTGTTGTTAATCACTTCTTTGACTTCATCAATTGATAGACGAGAATTCAGATTTTTTGTTGTATGATTATATCTTGCTATTATGACATAATCATCTCCAACATGAATCTTATTTTTCCCCGCCCATTTTATGACGTCATCATAACAGTTTTTGTTTTGTTTCATTATTGGACAGCTAATTTGCAAAGGAATATCGTTTTCTATCAGTTTTAAGATTGCATTTTTTGTTTTTTTAAAGCTTCCTTTCATTTGTGTTATTTCATCGTGAATACTGGGATTCATAGAATATAATGAGACTTGAACACCTAAAAGAGGGTTTGCTTTCATCTCTTTGATAGTTTTATTATCCAGTAACGTTAAATTACTAAGAACATTTACTGAAAAACAGTATTCCCTACATTTTTTTAAAAAATCGCAAAAGTCCTTATGTAACATTGGTTCGCCACCACTTAACGTCAAATGCAACAACCTCATATTTTTACATTGTTTTAAAATGTCATAAAATAACTCATTTTCGATGTTGCTTGTTTTGTCCTCATGGGGAATATAACAATGTACGCATCTTTCATTGCATTTACTCGTGATTTCTATGTGTAAATTTGTAAGCTGAGGTTTGCCTTTGAAGTGTTCTTCTAAGTAATCCTGTGTGGATTTATCAGGATGAATAACAGTTGGAGAAGATTTTTTATTTATTGTTTCAGGTTCTAGTGTTTTATAGGAAAATCTCGTGTCTTTATCTTCGCACTCCTGCAATGTCTCACCAGATACAACAAATCCATCTCGCTCAAGCATGCAATAAAATTCTCTAGCATCGTTCTTGATTGTTTTAAAATCTACATCTTTAAATAGCTTGTTTATTCTTTTTGCAAGCGCATCAATGCTCTGTGGTTTTCTATTTAAGACAGAATAAAAAAATGCCCCACTTTCAGATAGAATTTTATCACCGATGGGGTTTTCATTACTTTTAGTTTTTTTATATCCAAAATTCCTATTGTCCGTTATGTACCCAAAGGAAGTATAGATCCTGAATATAACATTAGATTTTTGTTTTAAAAACATCACAAGTTCCTTAAATAATCAGACGACGAGTATTAATTATATAGTATTGTCGCCTGATTACATAGCCCCCCCAGCAGAGCTGGAGGCTTGAGCTAGTTTGAACCCCTCAAAGCAGTTTACTTGAGCCGCCTACCTATAAAACTGTGAGCAATCTGAATGGCACTTTCCCCCAGAACATTGCACTCTTGATGTTCCGCAAGAGTGGGGAGAACTGGGTCGATATCTTTACATGAACCTGTATAAGTTTCTTCTTTCGATGCTTAGGAATCCAGGCTTCATGGCACTTGTATTCCTACCTTGTGTAGCTCAAGCACTTTCTTCTATTGAAAGCCTCTTGCCATTGAACTTTGAGCAGTTCGTGATCAGAGGCTTTTTTTCGTTTTCCGGAAAGTCAAATTTTGTGAGTTCTCCGGCATAGCCGGAGAACTACCGATTAATTAACGTCCGCCGGGCTTTGGTGGATTACAGGGTCTTCCACTCGGCTTACTATTGGGACGGCATTCTGCCATCTCTGCAGTACCTTGTGCCAAGATTTCAGGTTTACTGTAAATCATAGGTTTAACCTCCTTTTTATAGATTATTAATTTTTTAATATTCTACTGTCAATGGGTTACAGCAATTTAACAGTTTGATAAAAAAGAAGGGGCTGTACCATTTAAGCACCTCCCTCCTTTTGCCAGCCTTCCCGCCCGCATATGTGTAATCGCTTCAACATCTGCCCCTTGAGGGGCACACCAGGAAAGCAGAATAAAGAGAATAGAAAAAGCGACTCACGATTCTCATCGTAAGCCGCTGATTTCATTCTGGTACCAAGGGGGGGACTTGAACCCCCACAGCCTTACGACCGGCGGATTTTGAATCCGCTGCGTCTACCAATTCCGCCACCCTGGCACGGGAGACGTCTTTCATAGGGCAGGTAGGTGCATGCTGTCAATAATCTTGTCACTATTACCGCATGGTGATAGCAACCTTT
>JAFLJW010000066.1 GCA_022712815.1 Pseudodesulfovibrio sp.
TTTCAGTTGATCTATTTTCCGGTCTGCTTCTTCTTGTTTCCTGATGTATTTTTTTACAGTTTCTTCATCTCTGCCAACTGTTGAGACAAAATATCCTCTGGCCCAAAAATTTTGACCTGTAAAATTATGCCGCCGTCCTGCATAGGTTCTTGCTATATATATTGCACTTTTCCCTTTGATATAGCCGACGACTTGAGACACTGCGTATTTCGGAGGAATTGATATCAGTAGATGCACATGGTCTCCATAAGATGCCCTTCTACTATATTTGATTCTTTTTGCAATGCCAGTGCTCTCAAAACTTCTCCAAGGTATCTTCTAAGATTACCGTATATTACCTTCTTCCGATATTTCGGAATCCAAATTAGATGGTAATTGCAATCCCATGTAGTATGGTTTAACTTATTATAATTGTTCAACGAAAGTCTCCTTCTTTGTGATCTTTGAGCGGTTCACATTATTGGAGGCTTTCGTATTTTCCCGGAAATGTCAAACTTTGAGAGTCTCCCCGGCAAAGCCGGGGGCTTACTCAATATAGTTAAAAAACCTAAGAATTATGAGATGAAGGATAAAATTTATTGAACTAAACCGCCTGAAAAATGGCAATAAAACCAAGACTTTTTTGTGCTATGAGGATTGTATTTAAACCCTTGATAGACAGGGATGTGCGAAAAACCAAGAAAAAAATAATATCTGGATACGGCAAGAATCATGATGAGTTTGTATCATTGTTGAAGTAAGAAAAGAAGCATTATCTTGGAATCGGTCGAGGAAAAACCACCGCGCAGCGGTTTAGTTCTATGCATCATATAAATGCATCATAAATATTTACAGTCCCAATTTTACAACCACAATTTCACCTCGGACAGATAGAATATTGAGACCCGTTTGGGCAGTGACCCAAGGTCTAATCTAAAGCGATTAGTTCTTGACAAGGCTTGTTGTATATGTATACGTATAGGCAGTGGTTTTGTCTAAGGTCACAATTCACCGTAATTTTTTAACCGTAAGGAGAAAAAAATGGTAAAGAAAAAGCTTATGTTTAGCATTCTTATTATTGTTGCTTCAGTGCTTGGAACAATGGCGTTTGCAACACAAAGTCAAGCTGCTGAAAAAACAATTAGATGGAAAGGACAAAGCTGTTTTGGGGTTGCCTCTCCGCTGGGCAAGCATTCCATCGTCCTCTGGAAAAAGTACGTCGAAGAGATGAGCGGTGGGAGGATGGAGATCACCCTTCACGATTCCGGAGAGATTGTTCCACCGACCAAAATATACGATGCTATTAAGACCGGTCTTCTCGACTTTGGGATGAACACGCCAGCCTGGCAGAAGGGCAAATACCCGGGAGGCGATCTTTTCTATACGCTCCCAGGTGGCATTCTTCAGTTCAATGACCTGATTCTATGGCTCTACGGCGGTGGCGGCAAAGAGCTGGAACAGGAAATGTATGGCGACGAAATCATCGTATTTCCCCTGGGATTGACGCCTCCTGAAGAAATTTGGTCTAAAAAACCTATCAAAACACTGGCTGACATCAAGGGATTAAAAATCAGGGCGGCCGGTTTGAGTATGGATATGTGGGAAAAACTTGGCGCCTCAGTGATCCTGCTGACCGGCGGCGAAGTTCTGCCCTCGCTGCAACGCGGTCTGATTGACGCAACAGAATTTCTTGATCCATCCTATGACTACACAATGGGACTGCATGAAGTCTGCAAATATCGTTTCGGACCTCCGATCCACATGTCCAACAATATTTTCCAGCTTTTCATCCAGCCCAAAACCTGGAAGGCTCTACCGGACGACTTGAAGGCCATTGTTGAAAAAGCTGCCATGGCTGCCACCTTCCAAGGCTACGCTGATTTCTGGATAGACTCCATTGAATATAATAAGAAAATTGAAGAATATGGCACTATCACCACCAAACTGTCTAAAGAAGATCAGGCCAAAGCGCGCAAGATTGCTTTTGAAATTTTGGATGAAAAATCTGAAAAAGACCCCTTCTTTAAAAAGGTATGGGAGTCACAAAAGGCATTTATTGCAAAATACAAAACCTATAGTGACCTGACAACATTTGATTAGGACATTATAACGGCCATGGGCATGCCATGGACTTCCATGGCGTGCCCACAACAAAACATGAAAGAATGTGATAGGTGCCTCTTTTATATAAAAAACAACACACGAACAAGGAGAAGTAGTCTTGCGATTTATTAAAGTAATTGACTGGCTCGGAAAGTGGACCGGGGCGTTTGCAGCCTGGCTCTCTATTCCTCTCATGCTAGTGGTGGTAAATGAAGTGGTGCAGCGCCACCTGCTGAACACACCGTCAGAGTGGGGGTATGACGTTTGCTGGATGCTTTTTTCAGCGCAATTTTTGATTGGTGGTGCCTATACTCTCCTTAAAAAGGGGCATATCCGTATTGATATTGTTTACACCATTCTATCTGATAAGAAGAAGTTGATATACGATGTCTTTATTAATTTGATCATTATTCTCCCTACAATGATTATACTCACCTGGGCAGGCGTCATTTTTGCCGCCGATGCCTGGGTGAGCGGAGAGAATCTTTCCACCACCAACTGGGTTTTTGCGACAGGGCCCAGTAAGAGCATGATCCCCTTGGGGTTCTTTCTTCTATCTTTACAATGCCTGGCCGAAATTACGCGTAATATTATAGCACTGAAAAAGGAGACCTATAAATGAGCCCAGATCAACTTGCTGCCATTATCATGATGGTGTTGCTCCTGGTAATGGTGATCGGTGGGGTACATCTGGCATTTGCCATGATGTTTCTGGCGTGTGGCTTCGGACTGGTTTTCATAGGCCCGGCCATATTTCCAATGGCGATGCTTAAAATATTCGGGACCATGCAATCCGAAATTCTCATTGCAGTGCCTCTTTTTGTTTTCATGGGGACCCTTTTGGAAAAGACCAAGGTTGCCGAGAGTGTCTATCAAGCTCTTTACGAGTTGTTCGGCTCTATCAGGGGTGGCTTGGCATTTGCCACCATCATAACCTGCACCATCTTCGCTTCCTGTACCGGAGTCATCGCGGCAACGGTGACCACCATGACGCTTCTAGCGGTTCCCTCCATGCTAAAGAAAAAATATGACAAAGGACTGGCCACCGGGTGTGTCTGCGCCGGTGGGAGCTTGGGAATCCTCATACCCCCCAGTGTTATGCTGGTAATGTACGGACCCATGGCCAATCTTTCCGTGGCCCAGTTGTTTGCCGCCGCTCTTGTTCCCGGAATATTGCTTTCCATTTTATATCTTTTATATATCGGCTTCACCTCCTGGCTGCGGCCCCAGATGGCCCCTGCGATTCCAAAATATGAAATAACATCCACAGGGCTCACCCTGTGGATCAAGGCTGCGAAAATCATGCTGCCCACGCTATTTTTAATTATGGCAGTTCTAGGCTCGATCATTGCTGGTGTTGCATCCCCCACCGAGGCTTCTGGAGTCGGTGCCATCGCTGCTGCAATAATTGCGGCTTGCTATCGGCAGCTGAGCTACGCCAATATTAGGGACGCAGCCCACACAACTCTCATTGTAACAGCCATGGTATTCTTTATTATCATCGGCGCCTCCATTTTTAATTCCGTTTTTCTTTATCTCGGTGGTGGAGCCCTGATCAAGTCTATGTTGATGGGTTTGCCCTTTGGCAAATGGTTTGTTTTGTTTGTGATGATGTTTATTCTGTTCATTCTGGGCTTTTTTATTTCCTGGCAGGGACTCCTATATGTGGTCGTACCCATTTTCCTCCCAGTGGCGTCCGGTTTGGGCTTTAACCCGCTCTGGTTCGGAATTCTGATATGCCTCAATCTGCAGATGTCCTTTTTAACGCCGCCGTTTGCATATGCGATTTTCTTTGTCAAAGGTGCAGCACCGCCCGAAGTTTCCACATGGGACATCTATCGTGGCGTCATCCCGTTCGTTGTGCTTCAGGCCGTAGCCGTCTTCCTGTGTATCTATTTTCCGGAGATCATTCTCTGGCTACCGAGGGTAACAGTGGGCGGATAAAAACACAGATATCTCTTATCAATTATCCGGTACCAATTATCTGGTAAGGCAGTCGGACCTTAAGGCCTGAAAACAAAAAAACATTAATCCACAAAATGTTCATATACGATACAATGCATTTTGACTTAGAGTAATTGTAAAAGGATTTTTCAAATGAAAGCAAAACAGATGCAAGCTTTGATCAAAACAGCTCCTGAGAATGCTGAAATTCAAACAATAGCCATTCCTGAACCGCTTGAGAACCAGGTTCTTATAAGAGTCAAGGCAGCAGCCCTTTGTGGTACTGACTTGCATGTCTACAATTGGAATATGTGGGCGCAGAATTCAGGAATTAAATTGCCCGTTGTGATGGGACATGAGTGCTGTGGTGATGTCGTTGCTACGGGGCAAAATGTCCAGAGGCTGCAAGTTGGAGATAAAGTCGCTGTGGAAACCCATGTGCCGTGCGGCAAATGTTATCAATGTTTAAATGGTGAGCAGCATATCTGTAATGATTTAAAGCTTTTCAGCATACACATGGATGGCTGTTTTGCGGAATATACTGTTGTACCTTCGATTTGCGCACGTAAAATTCCCATTCAGATACCCTATCACTTCGGTGCGGTAATGGAGCCACTTGGAACTGCCTACCGTTCCGTTGTTGAGACTCAGGTCATGGGCGCCAATGTCATTGTCCTGGGTTGCGGGCCCATAGGCCTTTTTGCCGTTGCTTCGGCAACAACACTTGGGGCTGCAAAAATTATTGCGACCGACATCAGCGATTCTCGCCTGGAAATTGCTGCTAAAATGGGTGCCGATATAACCTTGAATCCCATAAAAGATAATGTTGCAGAGACTGTGCTGGAACTAACCGATCAGTATGGTGTTGATGTTATTATTGATGCTTCAGGTAGCGTTGATGCCATAGGGCACTCCTTTAAGTACCTGAGAAAAGGGGGACGAATTGCCTTGATTGGCCTGCCAAATAAGGCGTTAGAAATTGAGATTGGAAAGGAAGTAGTTTTTAAAGAGGCCAGCATTATCGGTATCCATGGACGTAAAATGTTTAAAACATGGACTCAAATGGAAAACCTTCTGGCCGCCGGTAAGCTTAATATTAAGCCTGCAATAACCCATGTCTTTCCCCTCAGTCAATGGAAAAAAGGGATTGATCTTGCCCTGAGTGGAGAAGCATGCAAAGTGATTTATGAACCCTAGATCATCTGTAATCCAAGGAAAATCGCTGTGGCATCGAATCAAATATGCCAGATAAGCTGCCTAAAGGACTGAACCAGGCGACAACAGACCTTAATATTGATGCATTTTTTCAGTTTATTTTTCAAGCCCAGCCGTTTGAACAGTAGCTGAAAAATCAGGACACTTGCAAAAGATATCAGTTGTCTGTCCTCGAAATTGATTTCGGGAATTTCATGGTATTATCTTTTATTTATGCAACACTGCATTGGGAAAGATTCATTTGATGCAACCAAAAAAATGGTTCATTATGACAAGAGCTTAAATTAATTTATACGAAAAAAAGGAGAAAAAAATGTACCAGAATTATTTTAACACACTACCACTGAGACGTCAACTTGAAGAACTGTCCCAGTGTCGTTTTATGGATTCATCCGAATTTAACGGCGTTGAAGCATTAAAAGGCAAAAAAATTGTTATTATCGGCTGTGGTGCCCAGGGACTTCACCAGGGATTAAACCTTCGTGACAGCGGGCTGGACATTTCTTATACATTACGGGATGCTGCCATTAAAGAAAAACGCCAATCCTGGAAAAATGCTACTGAAAACGGTTTTACTGTAGGAACCTACCAGGAAATAATTCCAACAGCCGACCTTTTAATCAACCTGACACCGGACAAACAGCACACCAATGTTATTGAATCGGTTATGCCGCTGATGAAAAAAGATGCCAGCCTGTCCTATTCCCATGGATTTAATATTGTTGAAGAAGGCATGCAGATCAGAAAAGACCTCACGGTTATCATGGTTGCTCCCAAAGCCCCTGGGACCGAAGTTCGCGAAGAATACAAACGAGGGTTTGGCGTTCCCACGCTGATCGCTGTTCACAAGGAAAATGATCCCAGAGGCGAAGGTATGGAACTGGCAAAAGCATATACGTGCGGAACCGGCGGAGACCGTGCCGGTGTTCTTCATTCTTCTTTTGTTGCAGAAGTAAAATCTGATCTCATGGGTGAACAGACTATTTTGTGCGGTGTTCTCCAGACTGGATCAATCCTTTGCTATAATAAAATGATTGAACAGGACGTAGATGCCGGATACGCTTCGAAACTGGTTCAGTATGGATGGGAAACCGTTACCGAAGCTTTAAAACATGGCGGTGTTACGAATATGATGGACCGTTTGACCAATCCTGCAAAAATCAAAGCCCAGGAATTGTGTGAAGAATTAAAAACCATCCTCAGGCCCCTTTACCACAAACACATGGATGATATCATGACTGGAGAATTCTCCAAGACCATAATGGAAGACTGGGCCAATGATGATGCCAATCTGCTGAAATGGCGAAATAAAACCGGAGAAACCGCATTTGAACAATCCACCTCCACCGACCAGGATATCCCGGAACAGGAATATTTTGACAACGGAATTCTCATGGTGGCTTTTGTTAAAGCCGGTGTTGAACTGGCCTTTGATACCATGGTTGCCACCGGAATCGGTGAGGAGTCTGCATATTATGAATCCTTGCATGAACTGCCGCTGATTGCCAACCTCATTTCAAGAAAAAAACTGTATGAAATGAATGTGGTTATTTCTGACACTGCCGAATATGGCTGCTATCTGTTTAATCATCAGGCTCTTCCCCTACTTGATGATTTTATGAAAAAACAAGATGCCAGTGTTAATGGGAAAGGTCTGGATACCCAAAGCAACGACGTGGACAATATTGCCCTGATTAAGGTCAATGATGCCATCCGTTCCACCAGAATTGAATGTATTGGAAAAACACTGCGCTCTTATATGAGTTCTATGAAAACAATCTAGTAGAATTTTAACACACATTAAAGGGGCTCACTGGCAAACATCTTCCGGCGGGCTCCTTATTTGATTTAATCCAGGATTTAAGTTGTCCACTTAAAAACCTGATGGGTAAAGGAAGCATATTTGAACATAGATATAAATGGCATTATTCACCCTTGGGCAATGCCTATGAGTATGTTAAAAAGTGATGGCAGTGATTTGAGAGGACACCTTCTCAATTTAGGACTAAATATATACGATAAGCGCAGACTTTCGGAATATATTCAGCGTGTAGAACCATCTATCAGAGCTTTGAGTGCTACAAAAATCGGTTGGCACGACAACAAGTTTGTTTTGCCAGATTGTATTATTCCGAAAACCGAAGATATGTTTTTGCAAAGTGAATATTTGCTACATCATGCGTTTAAAGCTTCGGGAACATTGAAGGAATGGCAAGATAATCTTGGCAAATATGCGCAGGGAAATTCTCGCCTTATTCTTTCGTTATGTGTTGCTATGGCTACTCCATTATTGAGAATTGCTTCAGAAGAAAGCGGAGGATTTCATTTGCGCGGAGGTAGCTCCGTTGGAAAAACAACCGCTCTTTGGTATGCAGGAAGTGTTTGGGGCGGAGGTGAATCAGGATTTATAAATCAATGGCGCTCAACATCAAATGCGCTAGAAGCCACCGCACAGGCTCATAATGATTGTTTGTTGTGCCTTGATGAAATGGGGCAAATTGACGGCAGGGAGGCTGGTGAAGTTGCTTATATGATAGCTAATGAAGCTGGCAAAGGTCGTATGACGAAAGGAATTGAATTGCGCAAGCCGATGACATGGAAGTTGCTATTTCTCTCCTCTGGTGAAATTTCTCTTGCAGATAAAATGGCGGAAGCGGGAAAACGTACTCATGCTGGAATGGAAACGAGGCTCGTTGATATTAA
>JAFLJW010000353.1 GCA_022712815.1 Pseudodesulfovibrio sp.
CGAACAACGGGATCAACACCAAGAGAAAGACGAACAGAAGTGAGTAAAGAGCATTCATCTACCGTCACCTCGCTTGAAGGTTGGACCTGCCGGGGAAGTCCCGGGAGGTCTGCCATTTTCGGATTGAATCTTGATCAGTTCGTGGTGGGATAAAAAAAGAATTGCCTGAGCGCGCCATGTGAAAACCGAATACGCGGGCATTTGCCCCGATTCCGACTCCACACTCTGTCCTGCGCCCCTGCCACTCCCCCTTAAGCGTCAACACCAACCCTCAAAAACTCGTTCCTAATCAGTCGATTTATCGACCGTAACGTCCACTAACATACCAGCTTTCCTGAGCAAACTGCTTTGGGCGCGTTTCACTTCGTCCACGCGCATCCGGTAAATTTGTTCGCGACCTTTGGTATAGATGTCAAAAGACATCATGGCCATATTGTCCACCTTGGCCTCGAACCTAAGCAAATCCTCCAGAGTCCCTTCCTCTTTCATGGACCTGAAGAACTCGTCGCGAAGGAGTTTCTTCAGCAAAAAAACGAAGCTGATGGCCTTGGATGGCGAAAAATCCTGTACGGACCGGATGCGTATGAGCCCATCCAGAGCTTCAGCAATTTTCTCGGCATCCTGCCAGTCGAGCATGAGATCGAACAAATCCCGGGTTGACTTAATAATGGCAGCCCCCACCGGATTTTGAAAACGATCCTTCTGCCGGCCCCATATTTTCTGGGTTTCCCTGGGATAGGTTTTAAGAACTAAATCAGCCCACTTTTCCGACAGCTCGGCCTTACGCTCGGCCAGTATGGATTCAAATGTCATTATCTACTCGTAAAAACTAATAAAATACTAGATCTCCCTCAGCCCTCTGATTCTGGAAACCTGCTATTTTAGAAGCATGCTTTTAAGAAATTGTGAAAAACCTCACGTATAACTCAGAACCGTATTCCAAACCCCTTGCAAAACGTCAAGGTTTTTCCGATGAAATTCCGCTATGTGAGAAGCATTATCAAGGACAAGACAGCCTGATGAGGCAAGGGAATTCTGGCTGTTTTGTGATCCGAAGTGGAGACCAGAATAGTGGTCCGCGCCCTATACGGCTTGAATATTGGCTTGAGGAACCGCATAGGGTAAGGAGTTCTAGTACCTGATATTGACTTGCCTTGTTGAGCCATTTAGCCCTTCTCAACTCGATTTCTCCCCATTTTCTTGGCCTTGTACAGGGCTTCGTCCGCCCGATGGATGGTCTCCTCGATGTTCTGATCTTCTGCGCGGACAAGGGTGACACCGATACTGACCGTGAAAGAGACATCCGCCTCCTTTGTCTGGACCTTGAGTTTGGCAAGCTCATCCCGCAACCGGTCGGCAGCCTGCAGGCCTGCCTCCAGATCGGTCTCCGGGAGTGCCGCCGCGAATTCTTCGCCACCGATACGTCCGAAAACGTCCATCTCGCGCAGAGAGACCTGAGCCATGGCCGAGAGTGCCCTGAGAACCACATCGCCAGCCTGATGCCCATGGGTATCATTGATGGATTTGAAATAATCGATGTCGAGCATGAGTACGACCAGCGGATGACCGTAACGCTTGGCCCGGTTGAACTCCTGCACCGCCAGGGAAAAGAACTGGTGGCGATTATTGGCACCGGTCAGGGTGTCGATAGTGGCAAGCTGTTTCATTTCACGTTCCAGCCGGATGCGCTCGGTGACGTCATGAATGACGGAGTATAGCAACTGGTTGCCCTGAACCAGGATCGGGCCGGAGTAGACTTCGACATCCCTGGTTTCACCGCTGGCCAGCTTGTGCCTGAGGATGAAATAAACTCGTTTTTCCTGCTTTGCCGAGACCATCTCCCGGTAAATTTCCTCTTCGGTCTGGGCGGTGATATCCGAGATGAGCATGGTCCGCATTTTGTCACATGAGTATCCATAAAACATGCTGGCTGCCGGGTTGGCATCCACAATATCCCCGGTTTTCGGGTCCACCAGCAGCATTATGGCGTGGTTGTTCTCGAAAAAGGCGCGATACAGCTTCTCCCGTTCACGAAAAATCTTATCGGCCTCGATGCGTTCGGTGATATCCCTGAATGTCCCTTCCATCGCCACGGGGATACCACTTTCATTGAGTACGAGATGGGCGTTGGCTTCAACGATAATGGTTGATCCATCCTTGCATAAAGCGGTCAACTGAAAGCCGCGAACCGACCCTTTGCTTATGATGATGGACTTGAAGCTGGTCCGCTCGGTGGTGTTGGAATAAAGCCGCTCCATGTCAACGCCGACAAGGTCCGATTCCTTGTAGCCAAGTTGAAGACATGTGGCCGGGTTGACCATGAGAATGATGCCGTCGAGGTCCGTGACAATGTACCCTTCCCTGATGGTTTCAAAAATCCGTCTGAATTTCTCTTCGCTCTGCTTGAGTTCCTGCTCTGCTTTTTTGCGATCGGAGATGTCACGAATGACACTGACTATGCCAAGTGGCTCACCATCGTCCCCAAGAATGAGTGAAACCGAATGCTCGGTCGGGAACACCTCACCATCCTTGCGGCGCAGAAAAAACTCGAAAACGGCTGTTTCGCCCACGGCAAAAGCCGCCTGAGATCGTTTGCCGAATTCGTGGTAATGATCGGAGTCGATGTGCAAGGCTTCAACCGGAAGGCTGTCAAATTCCTCATTGGTCATCTGGAACATGACCTCGGCTGCCGGATTGACATCGAGAATCCTGCGGTCCGGGGTCAGGATGAGCACGGCCTCGCCCAGAGCGACAAATGTATTCCTGAGCCACAACTCCTTCTCGGCCAGGGCCGCTTCGGCCTCTCGCTGTTCGGTGACGTCCATCCCGGCACTCAGAACGCCGGTGGGGATTCCTTCCGCATTGGTGAGCAGCCTGTTTTTCCAGGAGATCAGGCGATGAGTCCCGTCTTTGGTCGTGACATAGTTGACGTGCTCGTCGTCCACCTCGACTTGGGAGGATACTATCTGTGACAGGTAATCGCATACTTCGTCGCCCAGTTCATTGGGAATGATGAGGTCGATCCAGTTCTGACCAATGAGTTCGTGCTCATCATAACCAAGGGTGAGGCAACCTGTCCGGTTGATGAGTGTGATCAAACCGGAAGCGTCCAGGACAACGACGATGGAGCCGACGATATCAAGATAATGAGTGGCCCGATTGCGCTCGCTCGCCAACTGCTTCTCCATCTCGACCCGAAACGTGATCTCGTCCAGAGTGACGGCATAGCCGACAAACGTATCCGAAATTTCCGACATATTGGAGATGGAGACATTGAAATGCCTGGAACCGAGAGCGGTGGGTGCGGAAACATCGAACCGGCAGTCCTCCTGACCACTTTCTATGGAACAGGATTGGTTCAGGGCCTCGGCCAGCCATGGAACGATATCCCTGAGTGGCCTTTTTTCCACCGGCTTGCCTGATGGTTTGCGCTGAATATGGTACAACTCACCCTGCTCGTCAGCCAGACCCAGGAATTCGGCTGCGGACAGATTCATGATTTCGATGTTGAAATCGTAATCAAGCAGGAAGACAGGCGTTGTCAGGCTCTCGAACAAGGCCAGAAACTTGTTCTTCTCGTCGCTCATGGCCCGGTTACGGGCTTGAAGCTCAGCCAGTCGGTCCGGATCGCTCGATCGGGTCCAGTCAACGCACAAAGCGATTTCCAACCGGTCGAAGAAATGATCCACAAGCGGGCAATATTGCTCCTTGTCGGTCTTTTCAGCCAGTTCTAGAATACAGTCCAGATATGTCTTTCGGTAGTACTTCAGCAGGCCCAGCAAGGTGGAGAGGCTGAGGCCGCGCTCGCGCTGAAGCCGGAATTCATTGATCACAAAAACGGAAATGGGGTCGTCGATGAACATCTCGTCCGGTGTGAATTTAAGGTCAGCCTCCCTGAATGTGTTCCCGGCCTCTGACAGGGCATCTGAAAATCTGGCAATGGAAATACGCCAGACTTCACGAAGCTCGCCCATGTACTCGGCGTATCCCTGCCGCTTTGCGTAAGCGAGAATGCGCTCCACGAGCCACTCTTCATGAGACGAAAAAAAAGCCTTGATGTGGTCCATCCGCTACCCCGGCTAAAATGAAATTTCACCTGACACTACATTAATGAATAACAAAAACAGGCAGAAGGGGACAGTCTTATAATATATCTGTTCTTATGTATCAGAAAAAGGTACTCAGTGCACCAGGTTGCACTTTCTTGTGCAGCAAATGGTGTTTACTGCGCTTGTGCACACACCCTGTCTGGACAACCTCCGGGAAAGACTTACACTCTTGGTTGGTACGCACCATGCAGGGGTCACCGTTCCGCTGTGTGTCAACTACTCATGTGCAATATTTTCATACCATAGAAGTATGGAATTGGGTTCAATTTAAGGAGAAAACATGAAATCAATCAGATATTTTGCCGCGTTGGTCGCCTTTGTCATGACCGTATTCATTGCCGGGAACGGATATGCTCTTTTCGGGCTGGGCAAGTATGCCACGGTCGAGCCGGAAAACGGCACCGTGACCATTCCGGTGGCCGATGTCTCTGATGGCGATGCGCATTACTATATATATGAAAAAGACGGCTCCGAGGTGAAATTTTTCCTGCTCAAAAGCTCTGACGGCATTATCCGCGCTGCCTTTGATGCCTGCGATGTCTGTTTTCGCGAAAAAAAAGGCTACTCTCAGGATGGCGACTTCATGGTCTGCAACAATTGCGGCCAGCGGTTCCATTCCTCACGCATCAACGAGGTCAAGGGCGGCTGCAATCCATCGCCGCTCAAGCGCGTTTATAACGAAAAGAACGAGACCATCAAGGCCCGCGATATCATGGCCGGACGCGGATACTTCTAGCAGGTTGTTAAAAAAGACAGAGAATGAACATACTCACTATTCCACTTCGTAACACCCGCAAGAAATGGGTGAAAACGCTGCTCCTGCTGGTGGTCTTCACCTTGAGCGTCATGTCCATTGTCTCGCTCAACTACGTTTCAAGCGTGGTGGGCGAATCGCTGGAAAAAAAGCTCACCGCCTTTGGGGCCAATATTCTGGTCATGCCCAAAAGCGAGAAGCTCACTGTCAGCTACGGCGGATTTTCCATGGGCGACATGCTGCTCGGCATCACCGACCTGAGCGAATCCGAAGTCCTGAATAAAACCATGTCCATCGAACTCAAGGACCGCATCAGCGTGGTTGCACCCAAGCTAATCGCCATGACTACGGTTGACGGCACCAGCGTGGGCGTGGTCGGCGTGCGATGGGAAAAAGAAAAAATCCTCAAGGGATACTGGGCCGTTAACGGTGACTACCCCGCTATCGAAAACGGTGTCATCGTCGGCTCCAAGGCCGCCGCCCGCCTCAATCTGGCTCCCGGCGCATCTCTTGATCTCGGCGGAAACAGCGTAATTGTCACCGGCGTACTCATGCCCACCGGCAGCGACGATGATTCCGTCATCTTCACGGGCATGGATTTCGCCCAGACCCATTTCGGCAAGCCCGATCGCGTCAACTTTGTCGAGGTCGCGGCCCTGTGCGCGGGTTGCCCCATCGAGGACATCGTACAGCAAATTCAAAAAGCATTGCCAAACACGGAAATTCAAGCTCTCCAGTCCATCGTCAAACAACGCATGTACTCGGTCAATTTCGTCAAGCAACTCATCCTGACCGTCAGCCTGATTATCCTCTTCATCGCCTGCTGCATGATCGGCGTGACCATGCT
>JAFLJW010000402.1 GCA_022712815.1 Pseudodesulfovibrio sp.
CGCCGTACGTGGTAGCTGCCTCGGCAAAACCGTAGTCGATGTCGGCACGGAGGGTGTGCAACGGCACACGCCCATCACGGTACCATTCGCCACGTGCAATCTCAGCACCGGCAAGCCGGCCTGCACACGCAACTTTGATACCCTCGGCGCCGAATTTCCTGGCAAGGCCCACCGTACGCTTCATGGCACGGCGGAAAGCAATTCTGCGTTCGAGTTGCTGGGCAATATTCTCAGCTACGAGCTGAGCTTCAACCTCTGGTCGACGAATCTCATTGACTTCAATGGTGAATTCAGTTTGAAACTTGCTGCGGAGTTCCTCGCGCAACTTTTCTATCTCGACACCTTTGCGACCGATGACTATGCCCGGACGCGCAGTGTGGATGATCAGACGAATCTTGCCACCGGCCCGCTCGATTTCGATACGGGCAACGCCAGCTTGAAACAATTTCTTTTTAACGAATTTACGAACCTGATCGTCCTGAAGAACGAATGCAGGATAGTCCTTCTTGCTGTACCAGCGAGAGATCCAATTCTTGTTATACCCCAGACGAAAACCGTAAGGATGTACTTTCTGACCCATGATTACATTTCCTTCACTACGATGGTAATGTGGCTGGTACGCTTCCTGATACGGTAGGCGCGGCCCATGGCACGCGGCTGAATCCGTTTCTGAGTCGGACCTTCGTTGACCAGGACCGTATCGACGATCAAGGAATCAACATCCACTCCGGCCATTTGCTCCGCATTGGAAATAGCGGAGTACAGCACCTTGCTCAAAATCTTGGCGGGCTTCTTCGGAGTGAACCGAAGAATGTTGAGGGCATCTTCGACGCCCTTGCCCTTGATGATTTCGGCAACAATGCGTGTTTTGCGCGGAGACACACGTATGTATTTTGCTACTGCTTTAGCTTCCATAATAACTTCCCCTTACTTCTTTCTATCGGAAACATGTCCGAAATAAGTACGCGTGGGGGAAAACTCACCCAATTTGTGTCCGACCATATTTTCGGTAACGAACACTGGGATGAACTTGCGGCCATTATGGACAGCAAAAGTCATTCCGACCATCTCAGGGATGACCGTGGAACGGCGAGACCATGTTTTGATCACGCGACGATCCTGATTTTCGGCAGCCACTTGTATTTTCTTGATAAGGTGACCGTCCAGGAACGGGCCCTTTTTAAGAGATCTAGGCATTTCTATAAACTCCTACTTCTGTCCACGGCGTTTGACGATGAGCTTCGAGGAAGCTTTCTTCTTGTTCCGGGTTTTGTAACCCTTGGCCGGGGTTCCCCACGGGGACACCGGATGGCGACCACCGGAACTACGACCTTCACCACCACCGAGCGGGTGATCGATCGGGTTCATTGCCACACCACGGACTTTCGGGCGACGGCCAAGCCAGCGGTTACGGCCAGCCTTACCAATCTTGATCGATTCGTGATGAATATTTCCAACCTGACCAACAGTGGCACAACCAGTGGCCAGGACCTTGCGGACCTCACCAGAAGGCATGCGCAGGAGAGCGTACTTGCCCTCTTTTGCAATGAGCTGTGCGTAGGTACCGGCTGCACGACAGAACTGACCACCCTTTCCGGGATGAAGTTCAATGTTGTGAATGATGGTACCAGTGGGGATCTTTACCATAGCCATGGCATTGCCAGGCTTGATGTCACCCTCACCTGCAACCACGGTGTCGCCCTGATTCAGGCCGACAGGTGCCAGGATATAACGCTTCTCGCCGTCTGCGTAGTGCAGAAGAGCGATACGGGCGCTACGGTTCGGATCGTACTCGATCTCGGCAACCTTTGCAGGCACGCCGAGCTTGTTCCGCTTGAAATCAATCATGCGGTACAAGGATTTACAACCACCACCGCGACGGCGCATGGTGATACGACCATTATTATTACGACCGGCCTTTTTGCTCAGGCCTTTGGTCAGCGACTTCTCAGGAGTGGTCCTTGTGATCTCCGCAAAATCGGAGACAGTCTGGAACCGACGGCCCGGAGAAGTAGGCTTTAACTTACGGGTTGCCATCAGTTACACTCCCTCGAATATTTCGATCTTATCGCCTGCCGCAAGCTTGACGTAGGCCTTCTTGTAACCGGATATGCGACCGGTGACACGACCAGACTTCTTGCGGGGCATCGCTTGTTTTCTGACGATGTTCACGGACACGACTTTGACGTCAAAGGCTGTTTCAACGGCCTTCTTGACCTCGATCTTGTTGGAATCGGGGTGGACGAAAAAAGCGACGTGATTGGACTGCTCCTTGGCTTCGTTGGCCTTTTCGGAGACAACGGGCTTGAGCAAAATCTTGGAATAATCCATGACTATTTCAACCTCTCTTGAACGTCTTGCGCAGCAGCCTCAAGCATAACCAGCTGGGGGTACAGCAGCACATCATAGACATTCAGCTTGTTGGCTTCGATGACCTTGATATGGGGCATGTTCCTTGCGGAAAGCTCCAGATTCCTGTCAATACCATTGGAGACAATCAGAGTCTTCTGCAAACCGAGCTTTTCAACAACGGCCACAAAAGCCTTAGTCTTGATCTCTTTGAGATCGATGGACTTGACCACGGTCAGCTTGTCTTCAGCGACACGGGCCGACAGGGCCATCTGCAAGGCGAGCTTGCGGACTTTCTTATTCACTTTGAAAGAATAGTCGCGGGGCATGGGACCAAAGGTGCATGCACCACCGCGCCACAGGGGCGAACGAATGGTACCGGCGCGTGCGCGACCAGTGCCTTTCTGGCGCCAGGGCTTGCGTCCGCCGCCATGTTTCAGAGCACGGTTCTTGGTGGCGTGCGTTCCGCTGCGGTGAGCAGCGCGTTGCGCACGAACAACCAGGTTGAGGATTTCAGGCTGAATTTCAACCTCGAAAACCTCAGGAGCCAGCTCGATATCGCCAACTTTCTTATTATTCTGATCTACAACTTGTATTTTTGCCATGACGTATACCTCTAGCTCTCATTCTTGCGGATCATCACGAGACCGTTGTTGGGACCGGGCACTTGGCCCTTGACCAACAGGACATTGTCCTCGGGCCTGACGTCGACGATTTCCACGTTGCTCAAGGTCACACGAGCATTACCCATCTGACCAGGCATTTTCTTGCCTTTCCAGACGCGGCCCGGGAAGGTGGCGTTACCGATTGAACCAGGTTTGCGATGCACTTTTTCAGCACCGTGGGAGGCGCGGGAGCCCTGGAAGTTGTGACGCTTCATGACACCCTGAAAACCTTTACCCTTGCTGGTACCGGTAACCTTGACCTTTTCACCAGCGGCAAAAATGTCAACAGTGATTTCCTGACCAAGCTCGTACTCTTCAACACCTTCGAGAGGAAACTCTCTGAGGTGGCGGTACAAGTCCTTGCCAGCCTTGGCCATGTGGCCTTTCAAAGGCTTGTTCACCTTGCGTTCAGCTATGATATCATAACCGATCTGCAAAGCGTTGTAGCCTTCCTTGTCCTTGGTCTTGATCTGCATGACCGGGCAAGGACCAGCCTTGATAACGGTCACTGGGCAGATTGTACCATCGTCCTTGAAGATACGGGTCATTCCCAGTTTTTTTCCAAGTATTCCAAGAGTTTTCATAATTACAACTCCTAGAGCTTGATCTCGACGTCCACGCCAGCGGGCAAGGAAAGCTTGCCAAGGGCGTCAACAGTCTGCTGAGTGGGTTCAAGGATATCCAGAAGACGCTTGTGAATGCGAATTTCAAACTGCTCACGAGACTTCTTGTCAACGTGTACAGACTTCTGAACGGTAGTACGATGGATATCGGTGGGCAGCGGTACTGGACCGGCAATAGCCGCACCTGTATTCCGGGCAGTATCGACAATCTCTGTCACTGCCTTATCCAGAATACGGTAATCGTATGATCTCAATTTAATTCTGATGCGATCGCTCGCCATCGAAGCAGCCATGTGCTTTCTCCTCAAAGGATTTATCTTCGAAACGCCGGATTCCATATGGAGTCCGGTTTTCGAAGCGGTCGGGATGATTAATCCTTAATGACCGCTTCTGTCAAGCCGAAGGTAAAATCCTGGCTCGTCGTTAATCTTTACCTGCCATCAACTCTTCAGCCAGGCTGTTCGGCAATTTTTCATAATGGTCGAACTGCATGGTGAATGTCGCGCGACCCTGGGTCTTCGAACGAAGATCCGTGGCGTATCCGAACATCTCGGACAGCGGGACAAAACAACGTACAACCTGAACACCGGTGCGGGCTTCCATTTCACCCACGCGTCCACGTCGTCCGTTCAGGTCACCCATTACATCACCGAGGTAATCTTCAGGGGTAACCACTTCAACCGACATAATCGGCTCAAGAAGAATCGGCTTTGCGCCTCTGCAGGCTTGCTTGATCGCCAGGGAACCGGCGATGTAGAAGGCTTGTTCGCTGGAATCGACTTCATGATAGGAGCCGTAAATCAGCTTGACCTTCACATCGACAACCGGGAAACCGGCGACAATGCCATTCTTCAAAGCGTCTTTGATGCCTTTATCAATGGCGGGAATGTATTCCTTGGGAATAACTCCGCCCTTGATGACGTCATCGAATTCGTAACCCTTTTCAGGATTAGGCTCGACTTCGATGATGACGTGACCATACTGGCCGCGTCCACCAGACTGTTTGGCGTGCTTGACATCAACCTTATGCGCTTTGGAAATAGTCTCTCGATACGCAACACGGGGTGCACCCACGTTGGCATTCACGTTGAACTCTCTGAGAAGTCGATCAACAATGATTTCGAGATGCAACTCACCCATTCCAGCGATAAGACACTGTCCGGAATCTTCATCAGTATGCACACGGAAGGACGGATCCTCCTTGGCAAGCTTGACAAGTCCGTTGGACAGATTGTCGCGGTCAGCCTTACTCTTGGGCTCAATGGCCACTTCGATAACCGGTTCAGGAACATCCATGTTCTCCAGGACGACAGCGTCCTTGAGACCGCAGAGGGTATCACCGGTGGCCAAGTTTTTGAGGCCTACAGCAGCGACGATATCGCCAGCGTATGCCTCTTTTATTTCTTCACGCTTGTTAGCGTGCATTTTCAAAAGACGACCAATGCGCTCTTTCTTGCCGGTAGCACCGTTCATGAAAGTAGCGCCACTCTCGATCTTACCGGAGTAAAGACGGAGGAAGGTCAGATGGCCAACAAAGGGGTCGGTCATCAGTTTGAAGGACAGTGCAGACAACGGGATGTCATCTTCGCAAGGACATGGGACATCTTCACCTGTGTGAGGATCGACACCAATAATGGCTGCAACGTCAAGAGGGGAAGGCATGTAGTCAATGACTGCATCCAACAGAGGCTGAACGCCTTTGTTACGGAATGCGGTGCCACACAGAACCGGGCAGATTGCCAAGCTCGTAGTAGCCTTACGCACTGCTTCGCGCAGCTCTTCAG
>JAFLJW010000067.1 GCA_022712815.1 Pseudodesulfovibrio sp.
AAGGGATTCAGTCAGGAAGGCATGGGGCATCGTCAGGATGCAGCCCAGGAATATCTCCGTTTTCTCAAGCAGGTAAATCAGGGCGAGCAGGCAAAACACGCCTACTACCGGCTGGTGGAATGGGGCTATATCAAAGGTGAGGCAAAGCCTGTTGCCAGCCCGTTTGCTGGGTTGGCGTAGGACAAGAGTTCTTCCTTTGAACATGGAAAAGCCGCCCGGATGTGATCCGGGCGGCTTTTCCATGTTCTTGTGCGGGGCAGGCTACCCGCATTTTGTATATGCGCACGATTTGCAGATGTGGCATCCTTCTTCAAAGACCAGAGCCTCGCCGCAATCCGGGCATAGTTCCTTGTTGAGGGCTGCGACTGCACCGTTGGTTTTTTCGCCTTTCATGTAGCGGGACTCGAAGACATGGGCGATGGCATCCGGGATGGACTTGACCAGATATTTTTTCATGAATTTCTGGTTCTCGCCGCCGATGCCTTTCAGTTGCTGCACAATCTCGCAGACCTCGACGCCGGAACGCAGGGCCAGAGAAACCAGGCGGCCAATGGCCTCGGCTTTGGCAGTGACGGAAGCACCGGATTTGCCGATGGTGGCAAAGACCTCGAAAGGTTTGCCGTTCATTTCGTTGACGGTCAGGAAGAGTACGCCAAGACCGGTGGCGATCTTCTGGGTAAAGCCGTAGATGACGTCCGGGCGGTCCTGAACAATGGACTTGGGCGCATTGGCCTCGTCCTTTTTCTTGTCGCTGTTGCCGGTGCAGAGGACCTGCGAGGTCTTGGAACCGTCGCGGTAGACAGTGACACCTTTGCAGCCGAATTCGTAGGCCTTCCAGTAGATGTCCCAAATGTCTTCTTTGGTGGCATTGGCAGGCAGGTTCACGGTCTTGGAGACCGCATTGTCCGTGTATTTCTGGAAAGCGGCCTGCATTTTGAGATGCCAGATAGGCTCGATGTCCATGGAGGTGACGAAAATGGCACGCAGGTCTTCGGGCAGGTGTTCCATCTTCTTGATGGTCCCGACCTTGGCTATCTCTTCCATCAGGTTGGCGGAGTATGCATTGGCCTCTCTGAGGGCTTCCTCAAAGAACGGGTTGCTCTCCATCAGTTTGTCATTGTCCATGACATTGCGCACGAAGCTCAGTGCGAACAGTGGTTCAACACCGGAAGAGCAGCCCGCGATGATGGACAGGGTGCCGGTGGGCGCAATGGTCGTGATCGTGGCATTGCGGTAGGGTCCGAGGTTCGCCTCTCCGAAAATGGAGTCCACGTAGGTGGGGAAATGTCCGCGCTCGGCTGCAAGGGCCTTGGAAGCACTCCGTCCTTCGTCGCGCACGAATTTCATGATCCGTTCGGCCAGATCCACGGCTGTCTGTGAATTGTAGGAAACCTTGAGCTGGTAGAGCAGGTCGGCCCAGCCCATGACACCCAAACCGATTTTGCGATTTTTCTCGACCGTCTCGGTAATCTGCGGCAGCGGGTAGATGGAGGCGTCAATGACGTTGTCCAGAAAGCGGACCGAGAGGTGGATGATGCGTTTCAGTTCATCCCAGTCGATCTCGGAACTCTTGCCATTTTTGCCCTTAGCGTAGCATTTGCCCAGATTGATGGAGCCGAGGTTGCATGCTTCGTACGGCAGCAGGGGTTGCTCGCCGCAGGGGTTGGTGGACTCCATTTCGCCGAGTTTGGGCGTGGGGTTGTCGCGGTTGATGCGATCAAGGAAGACAATGCCCGGATCACCGGACTCCCATGCTTTATGTACCAGAAGATTGAAGATGTCGCGGGCGTTGAGCTTGCCGACAGTCTTGCCGGATTCAGGTGCGATCAGGTCGAAGTCAGCTTTCTTTTCGACCGCTTTCATGAACACTTCGGTCAGGCCTATGGAGAGATTGAAGTTGTTCAGTTCTCCATCGAGTTCCTTGGCCTTTATGAATTCCATGATATCAGGGTGGTCAACGCGCAGGATACCCATATTGGCACCGCGCCGGGTTCCGCCCTGTTTGATCTGCTCGGTGGCGCAGTTGAAAATCTTGAGGAACGAAAGCGGACCGGATGCCACGCCGCCGGTGGAGCCGACAACAGAGTCCTTGGCCCGCAGGCGGGAGAAGGAAAAGCCGGTGCCGCCACCGGATTTGTGGATCATGGCCGCGTGTTTGACTGCGTCAAAGATGTCTTCGATGGCGTCTTCCACGGGCAGGACGAAACAGGCGGCCAACTGGCCAAGGTCCGTACCTGCGTTCATGAGCGTGGGCGAGTTGGGCAGGAAGCTGTAGGAGGTCATCAACTCATAAAAATCACGGGCCAGCGCAGAGGCCTTGGTTGACGACTCCTTGTACTTGGTTTCCTCTTCGGCAATGGCAGATGCCACCCTCCAGAAGAGCTCCTTGGTCGTTTCATATACGATCCCCTCAGTGTCCTTTCTCTGATACCGCCTCTTTAAAACTATCTTAGCGTTTTCATTGATGATTGGGTCTGGAAGATTGGCTGGCATCTTGAATTTGGGCATAGAGGAACCTTCTATAACAGGCTGAAATGTTGATATTTTTTTTGAAAGCAACCCTGCCCTCTGGAGCAGCGTTAGAGATTCTCTAGATTACAGAAGGTGTAGGGAAAACGCCAGCCCAAATTGCGCTTGAGGTGCAAAAAAACCGGTAGGCCGCGTGGCGTATGGGTTGTCGGGTTTTTGTAGCTAGGAATCACTCTCGTTTTTGACAGGGAGGCTCACCGTTATGGTGGTGCCGTTCTTTTCGGAGGTGGTGAAAGAGATTCGTCCGCCCAGAGAAGTGGTGATGAGGTGGGATGTGTATGTGCCAAGGCCGGTGCCATGCACCTTGCCCGAAGTGACGTACTTGTCAAAGAAGGTGTCCCGGATTGTCGCGGGTATCACGCCTTGGTTGTGGACAGCGATGGTATGACTGTCCGTGGTGTTGAAATTCAGAGTGACGGACTTTTCTTTTGGTGATGCTTCGATGGCGTTTTTGAGAAGATTGGCGAGCAGGGCGTAGCAAAGCACTTCTTCCGATTTGATCATGAAGACGTGGTTTTCACCCACGGGCTTACCTCCCAAGTTGACTGTCAGGCTAATCTTTTTGACGCGCATGAGCGGCCTGAGTTCCTCAACTACGTTTTCGGTCATGGGCAACAGGTCCAAAGTTTCGGGAGCCAGCAGGTAGGTTCCCGATTCCATTTTGAACAGGGCGCGGGACATGTCTATGATGCGAATCATGCGCTGGCTGGCATTTTTCACGCTGAGCAGCAGTTCGCGCTGGTCTTTGGTGAGATTGTCGGCCCGGTCGAACAATTTGAACATGGTCTGCACGGCCATGGTGGGCGATCTCAGATCGTGTTGGACCATGTGCTCCACATCTTCTCTCAGTTTTTCCACACGCTTGCGTTCGGATATGTCAGTAAAGAACCCAATGGCTAGTTCCGTTCCCTTGAAGAGCAGGTAGTAGGCCGTGATCTCCATAGGGATGGTCTTGCCCTGCTTGTTGCGGATCACAGGCTCAAAGGTGAGCATCTGGCTGTACTTCAGTCTTTCCCAGAAAGATATCCAGCCCTCGGATGTGATATCCGGTGTGATCTCGGCAAAAGTCTTGCGCTTGAGTTCAGAGCGGGTGTAGCCGAGCATATTGGCCGCGATCAGGTTGGCGTAGACGATGTGTCCCGATGGCTGGATGCGGAAAATGCCCAGGGCTGCGTTGTCCATGGCGAACTGGGTCAGCCGCAGTTCTTCCTCGGCCTGGAGGCGGTGGGTGATGTCCGTGCCGAAAGAGATAATCACCAGTTCATCTGTGGGGTCGTTTGCGACCGAGTTGCGCCACAGTATCTGTCGCGTTTCACCTTTTTTGGTCAAAATGGGATTTTCAAAGGTGTCGGAGGACATGCCGAGTCCGCCACGGATGAGTCGGGAAAATTCATCCCAGACGAAAGGATATCGTTCTCTGGGAACCACCACGTCAAACCAGTTCTTGCCGATCAGTTCTTCACGCTTGTAACCGGTGATGGCTTCACCTGCGCGGTTCAGCAACTGCACATGGCCGGTATAGTCCAGGCCGACGATAATCACGTCTGCGGATTCAATGATTTGTTGCGTGTTGGCATGAGCTTTCTTGAATTTTCGCTCCATCAGTTTCCGCTTCCTGATCTCGGCAGTTAGTTTTCGGTTCCAGAAAAAGAACAATCCCATAATGGTCAGTGAGCCAACACTGATTCCGCCTATGATTCTCCATACATGAGGACGGTCCACCCATTGACTGTCACGCAGTATCGTCCAGTAGTCGTGTATGTTTTTTCTGTCTTGATCGGAGATGGTGGCAAGGACCCGATTGATCAGGGTGAGCAGGATTGGCCAGTCCTTTCTCACACCAACGGACAGGCGGTATGAGTATTCGGTGATGGCCGCGATGCGGATATTGGTGATACCGTGTTCGCGGGAGAGATAGACCACGGTCGCCTCGGCACCAACAAAGGCATCTGCCAGACCATCTTCCACTGCCAGCAAGCCCTGATCCTGAGTATTGACCGGCATGATGACGATTTCGGGATAATCTTTGAGCATGCGCAGGTGTGCCACGTGCGCTGAACTCACGGCAACGGTTTTGCCATTGAGGTCGGCCAGTCCTGAGATGAAAGGGAAGTCGGATCGGGTGACCACGACGATGGGCATGTAGAAATACGGCTCGGAAATGAGCATGTCACGGGTTCTCTCCGGCAGGCTGGTAACGGCTGAAACCATGTCCACTTCCTGCGCCTTGGCGAGTTCCCATACGCTCTTGAAGTTGGAAGTTCGTATCCGCCGGGTGGTGATGCCGAGCTTTTTCTCGATGATGTCGATGTAGGTCGGAACGATGCCTTGAATGGAGCCGTTGTCGGCTCGGAACATGATGGGCGGCGCATTGAGCCAGATGCCGAGCCTGATATCCTTGTGGGAGTCGAGGAAGGCTCGTTCCTCATCGCTCATGGGTAGGGGGACATCCGAAGTCCTGGGGCCTTGCAGTTGTCCGAACGCCAAGCCCCCACACAGCACAAAAGCCAGTGTGGTGGCCAGGAAGACAGTGATTAATTTGCGACAACGGATCGGCATATGAATTCCAAAATGGAGACAGCACAAGGTGACACGACAACAGGGCCTGATGCCCTCGAAAGAGAGGGCTGGTTCTCTGTATACCCCATTTTTCACGGTGGGACAAACAGGGTCTGTCATAAAACCATCTTGCATGGATAATATGAGGAAAAAGAAGCTGGAATTACGGGGAATTTTTATTGAAAATAGTGCTATCCCAAAAAAAATCAGCAATATGAATTGCGCACCCGAACTGTGATCACAGGCTGGAACATGACGAAAAGAAGTTCATCCGGTTAAAGCGTACTTTTTTTAAAGAGGCGCAGATTGAGCTCCGAAACTTAACGTTCCCGGGAGCAGGACCTTTATCTCCAGCTCTGTCCCGGCTGCCTTCAGAAAGCTGTTGATTTCTCGTTTCAGATGAGGGCTATAGCGAAGTTGGAGTATGCCCTTGTATTTGTTGGCGACCGTGAAAATTCCAAGATTGTCATAGCCCTCCAGCAGGAAACGAAAGAGACCTATCTTGCTCGGTTCGACCTGAACATAAGTACGGGCCGACTGGGTTGGCGGCGGCGGGCAGATTCGTTTGCGAGGCTTGACGCGGGAAGTTTTC
>JAFLJW010000068.1 GCA_022712815.1 Pseudodesulfovibrio sp.
GAAGTGCCGGTGTTCGAGGGCGGGACTTTCCCGGCTCACGGTCAGGCCGTCGAGGGGTGCGAAGCCCTGTTTTTTCCTCGCCGCGACTTCGAGCGCATGATCAAGGAAGACCCGGATCTCGCCATGAAAATGATGGCCATGCTCGCGCAAAGACTCAGGCTGCTGGTCAACAAAATTGACGACCTGAGCCTCAAGGAGGCCCCATCACGGGTCGCCGCCTACCTCCTGCTTCTCCGCTCCTCCCAGGATTCCGACACCTTCAAGCTCGACCTCCCCAAAGGGCAGATAGCCTTTTATCTCGGCACCATTCAGGAGACTCTGTCGCGCATATTCAAGAAATTCATCGAACAGAAGATACTTGCAATCAACGGCAAGGAAATCACCATTCTAGACATGGACCAATTGCAGGGAATTGCGGACGAGGGAAGATAGAATTTAACCGAGTAGACTCTGAATATCTTCCTTAAATTATTCAGAAAGGTAGTCACCTAGGCTGAGAACGCTGCTATTAGCAACCCTCAAATTGCTCATCCTGTTAAAGCGTACTTTTTTAAAGAAAGAGAAGAAGAGAAAGAGATATGAAAGGTCACCTGCGGTGACGATGAAGAACGAACAAAGAGGTTTCGTCCCCTCCGGGCCGAGTTACTTTTGGGACAAAGCGTCCAAAAGTAACCAAAAGACGCTTTTTTTGCGGTGTGATCAAGGCTCCCGCAGCAAGAATCAGAATCATCGCTCTGCTAACGAAAAGGCCAAGACGGTCGAAGACTCCCGCCTTGTCCGGTTTCGTTTGACCGCAAAACGATGAACTGCTTCTAAGCTGCTCCCGCCTATTGCTGGTCGTTGTAAGAACGAGCAAAAATGGTGTGGAGAAGGATGACGAAAGGCTCCTTCGATCTCGATTGCACTTGCCTTTTCTTTCAACTGAGCTTCCGTGAGCTGCAACAGTGATTAAGGGTATTTTTTTAGTCCCTTTTTTTGCCCCAACAAAAAAACGGACCCCGCCCGGGGAGGGCTGCCGTCAGGCATCTTAATTCTTTCCCTTTTCCCCCTCTTTTCTGCTCTTTCCATCTTCATATTCAATGAAGACAAATGGGCCGAACCTCCGCGATGAAGGCAAAGGAAAAGCCCGGCAGCAAGGCTGGCTATCTCTTTCTTATTTCAGTGACGCTCTCACCGCCAATTCCCCAATTGTCCGTCTCCACTTCGTCAATGATAACGAAGGTGGTGGCCGGGTTCTTGTCGAGTACCTCGACGAGCAGATCAGTCACGCCCGTGATGAGCTTCTGCTTTTGCTCGGCAGTTACGCCGTCTTTGGTGATGCGAATGTTGACAAATGGCATGATGCGCCTCTTTATGCGGTTTTTTGAGGAAGGGTTTTGGGCAGGGTTACACGGACTTTGGTTCCATCCTCTTCGGATGTGGCCATCTCGATACTGCCACCCATGGTTTGGGCCATGAGCTTGGCGGAGTAAGTACCCAGACCGGTCCCTTTGGTTTTATCGGCAGTGGTGTACTTGTCAAAAAAAGTTTCGCGTATCTCTTCGGGGACTGCGCCGGAGTTGTGAATGGTCAGAGTCATATTGTCATTTTCAGTGATGTCCATGGTGATGTTTTTGCCGATACCCGAGGCCTCTATGGCGTTTTTGAGCAGGTTTGCAATGAGTGAATAGCACAATGTTTCTTCGGCTGAGACAGATAGCGTGTCGTCCTCGCCAAGAGGGGTGCCGGATTTTGTGATCAATACCGTAATCCCTTTGAGAGAACTGAGAACTGCGAGATCAGAGGTGGCCCTGCTGATGACAGCAAGGATATCCATGATGGTCGGGTCATATTCGTAGCTCCCTGTCTCCATTTTGTAGAGGTCCATGCTGAGGTTTATCATGCTGATGCCGGTGTTGGCCGTAATCCGCATGTCATTGGTGATGGATGCTTGTTCCTCGTCCAGCTTCGTGAATTTCTCCAGATACTCGATGCCGCTCAAAACACCGGTCAGCGGAGATTTCAGGTCGTGTCTGGTGATTCGATCCACCTCTTCCTTGAGCTTTTTCGTATTTTCATCCGCCGCAATTCTCGCTGTTTCCTTGCGCATCAAAATGAATACCGCCGTCAGCAGGCAGGCCGATAGCAGGACCATGCCTGTCGTGGAATAGCGAATAAGCTGGTCCATGCGTTCTTTACGCTTGGTGATATCGTAATACATCTCGAATGCACCGAGGAATTGGTCGCCATCCATGAATGGCGCATACGCTTCAACCACATCAAGGGGAAAGGATTTGCCCTCAGCTGTTTTCTCGTTTTTGATGACGAGCTTGGTATAGGGCAAGCCTTTGGCGACTATGTTATGGAAATACGGTTTATCAGCCAAGTGGCCGATATCAGCGGTTTCGGTTGAATACAGCACTTCTCCCGTGGCGGAAAAAATCTTGACTTTCATCAGTCCGAAGTCGTGTTCCAGTTTGTATATGTCGGCAAATAAACGGTTGGTCAAATTCTTGTGTGTAAGGGAGGTCTGTTTGAGTGAAGCCGGAAGCAGGTGTCTGGCTATCCTTTGAGCATCTTCTTCGATGGATGAAATGATGATGTTGGTAAATGCCGGGTAGACGAGGGTGAGGTTGAGCACGGGCAGGGTGATTGCCATTATGCTGGTGAGCAGGATGATGCCACACAGGAGTCTGCTTCGTTGCCGGGAATAGCAGAGAAGCAGACCTTTGATCGGCCCGAGAGGAAACTTGCCCGGCCCGTATTCCGATTGAGACACATCATGGGAATTATTAAAACTCATGGGTCCGCCATTTGTTAGTTAAATCGGCAAATTAAACTCTTTCACTTATGATAATACCAAATGAGGAGAAACTGGCAACCCCATTAGAACGAAATATCGTAAATACTAATGCCTTGACCCTTGTCCAAATCCCTCCGGAAAAGAGGTGAATTCTATTGCTTGACGTTGGTTTCGAGATTGTCTACCAAAACAGGAAAGAATATTTTGCCCTTTAATAGTATGAAATTGCGAGCCATCTGTCAGTAAACGGTCCGAGACAGGCGAACAGTTCAGATGGCCTTTTCTATTTTCAGGAAAAGTGTAACCATTCCGGTACATTTCTTTATCATTACATTTTCCCCACAGAATCACTTGACGCAATCTTGAGGATTGTATACCAAACCGGTATACAATAATCCAAACCAACAAGGTATGGATTATCCGCTTGGGATAAAATTAAGCTTAAGTTGTTGTCTTCTTAAGCTTAATTTGCAAGCGACAAGGCCATATTGATTCCGTTAAAACGAGTTTCGAGTAGTGCCTGGCTGTCGTTTTTGGCTGTTCTTAGTTGGGTGGCTCATCCCAGGCATTGTTATATTCGGATATTGGGTGTTTTCTTTTTTGGTGATTTTTTTGGGTGGTGCATCCGGGGTAATTGGGTGTGCCGTCTGAGGTCTCTCGCCGGAAAGCACTTGGATTTGAGGGGCTTGTTGCACTAACGCTCAAGGTGTGTTGCTGCAACCCGTGAAGCGTTCCGGCGACCATCAAACAAAGTATTTCGTCTGTTTGCGGGAGTTGGCGAGAGTGTGCCGTGTGTGCACATCCACTTGCCGAGGGGCGGTTTGGTTGCAGAGAGTGCATAGTATTCCACTAACTTATTAAGGAATGCGTTATGGAGAAAGGAAGAAGACTGCTATTTTGGGCCGGAATTCTTTTCGTGTTCGCTGTTACTTCGATTGTCTGTCTGGAAGCACAAGGGCTGGAGGCTCAGGCGAAAGCCGTCTCTGAGGCGCGTGCTGACACCGTGACAATTGATACGCTGGCGGCCTTCGGGAAGATTGAACTGCCCGTGGTGACCTTCTATCATGACCAGCATACGGATGCTTTGTCCAAGCAGGGCAAAGACTGTACCGCTTGTCACGAGAAGGATGCCAAAGGAAAATTATCCATCAAATTTAAAAGGCTCGTCGATGACGATGCCGAAAAGATCAAGGGTATTTACCATACCGCGTGTATCGGTTGCCATAAGGACATGGTCGCCACCGCACAGAAGACCGGTCCCCTGGACGGCCAGTGTCGTTCCTGTCACACGGTCAGGCCGCTTCCCAGCGACTGGGAACCCATTGTTATGGATAAATCCCTGCACTACCGTCACATCAAGGCCACCGGCGGCGATGAAAAGTGCGGCACCTGCCATCACCAGTATGACAAGACTCTCAAGAAGGTTGTCGAGGTCAAGGGCAAGGAACAGAACTGTCGTAACTGTCACCTCACAGAACCGACCGTGAAATCTCCTGAACTGACCGTCAGGTCTTTTGATCAGGCCGCACACAGCAAGTGTGTTTCCTGTCATCAGGACTTCACCGCTCAAAAGAAGGATTCCGGTCCTGCCAAGTGTGCCGGTTGTCACTCCGCCCAAGATCAGGCCAAGATCAAGGTCGTCAAGGATGTCCCCCGCCTCAAGCGCGGTCAGCCTGATGCCACCTTGCTCGTTGCCGTGGTCAGGAAAAAGGCCCAGGCCAACATCGGCCCGGTCGCCTTCAACCACAAGAGCCACGAAGAATACACTGCCGACTGCCGCTCCTGCCACGTTGGGAAAGGTTCCATGGACGGCAAGTTCTTTGAACTCGCTGGAGACATGCACGTTGTCACCAACATGCAGGGCTGCATCGGTTGTCACAAGGCCAAGCAGGAAGAAAAGGCGGTTTGCGCCGGTTGTCATAGCCAGATGGCTGAGGTCAAGGCTCCGAGCAAGGCCTCTTGCGCCAAGTGCCACGACCAGTCCCTGAAGGCTCTGTACGTTGACGGCGTTGTGCCTGAGAAGGAAGTCATCGCTGCCAAGGCCGCCGAAGTGCTGGCCCTG
>JAFLJW010000069.1 GCA_022712815.1 Pseudodesulfovibrio sp.
CGTAAACGGCAAAGATCTTCAGGAAATGGGAATTGAACCAGGACCGATTTATGCAATTATTTTAGATAAACTCATGGTTGCCAAGATTGATGACCGGGTGGACACTCGTGCCGCCCAACTGAAAGTAGCAAAACGATTGAGTGTGAATTTGTCTTCAAAAGAAGAAAATGCAACTAATTAGAATTCTGTTTGATGCTTGCTCTCAGATGGTAAGCAGTGTAGAAAAATCAAGTTGTTGATACACTTTATTAATCAAATGGATTAGGAAAAATGGACGTATTATGGGCGCCTTGGCGCCTGAATTACATACTTGGCCCCAAGCCTGAAGAGTGCGTATTCTGCATCCCGGAAGAGACGACGGAAGATGAGGAGCGTTATATTCTGGCAAGAGGAAAGCATTGTTTTGTAATCATGAATAAATTCCCATACAATAATGGGCATCTCATGGTCACACCCTATCGCCATGTGAGCAATCTGACGGATCTGACGGAAGAAGAATCCAATGATTGCATGCTCTGGCTTAGGCATTGTACGAATATATTGGAAAAAGCGTTTAATCCCCAAGGGATAAATTTGGGATTGAACCTTGGAGAAGCTGCCGGTGCCGGAATAGCTCAGCACCTGCACTTCCAGATAGTACCCAGATGGACCGGCGATGCTTCATTCATGGCCGTTTTTGGGGAGACCACGGTCATCCCAGAGCATTTATCTTCAACATACGGACGGCTCAGACCTCTGTTTGATGAAATTACATCTTAAGGAGATTTCTATGCGTTTTATCAAAGTCCTGTTTCTATTGGCTCTTTTTGTTTTTTCCATCCTGTTTTTTAGCCAGAACAACGATATCCTGCTTCAAGGTTTGACTCTGAAACTTGATATTCCATATATCGCAACCCTGCATTCCATTCCCCTGCCCCTGAGCTTTTTGATTCTGGCAGCATTTGTCGCAGGCTCTCTCCTGACCCTGATCTATTTTGTGGTCGATAAATACCGTTCATGTTCCAAACTCAGGGAATGCAAGACCCGTATGGCCAGCTTGGAGCAGGAGCTTAACTCTCTGCGTACCATGCCCATCAACGAAGATCAGCCGTACACTGAGATCAAGGAAGACGCTAACGCATAGGAATACTTATGGTATGGAATTTCTTCAGCCGTAAAAAGCCAATTGGCTTTGACCAGAATATCAAAGCCGCCCGATACGTCGGAGGAGGGGAAACCTTTCCGGTTCAGGACACCCGGGCCGCAATTGAAGAACTCAGTCAGGTCGTTAAAAACGATCCTGAAGCGGTAGAAATTTATCTTGCTCTTGGCAGTTTGTACCGCTCTCAGGGTGAAATCGAACGTGCCATTCAGATCAGGAACAGCCTTATAGTCAGACCGGGCCTTGACCGCAGGTTCAAGGCTCGTGCCTGGTTCGAGCTGGGCCGTGATTTTCGCCGTGGAGGTTTTCTGGATCGGGCAGATCGGGCTTTTCAGGAGGCCCGCTCACTTGGACAGAACCCGACCGCCATTCATCACGAGATAGCCAGTCTTGCCGCAGAACGTGGCTCTTTTGAGAAGGCGGCTGAATCTTTTGGTCAATTGAATCTCCCCCTGCCTCAGGCGCATTATCTCGTCCGCCTCGCCATGGATTGCTTTGAAGAAGGCAATGATTCTCAGGCGCACAGGGCTCTTCGACATGCCATCAGAGCATATCCGGGAGCAGTTGAAGCATGGCTTGAACAAATCATCCAGGCGTATAAGATCGGCAACGAGGACCGGGTTGCTTCTATTTTGCGGGAAGCCCTTACAAAGGTCGCTCCGCAATTGAGTTTTGTCCTTCTCGAAGGCTTGATTCAGGCATTGAATAAAGCGGAAAACGCCAAACAGCATTCCTTTGGCGATGAAACCGAATGGTCCCGGGTCTGCTCCGATACAACACTGACCGCTGCCATTCTTCCTGTTATTGAATCTCAAGAGCCGGATGTATTGCTGCATTATTATGGGTCTTTGCTGTTGCTCCGCATCAATGACATTGAAAATGCGAAAATATGGCTTGAGAAAACGCTCCTTCTCCAGTCCGATTTCTGGTTGGCGAGACTGGAACTTTTTGAGCTGTCTCGTGAAGATCAGACACTAACGCCCTTCTTCAATGAGCAACTTTCATTTTTCATTGGCCGCGCTCACAAAGTCCATCGTTTCTTTTGCGGTCAATGCGGATTAAAGCGAGATCAGCTCTTCTTGAATTGTCCCCGTTGCCGCAGTTGGCATTCTATCACCTTCCGTACTGATTTTTCTCAATAAAAACAGGATAGTATCAACTCGTGGCTAAACAGAAACTGACCCCCATGCTTGAGCAGTACCTCCGATTCAAGGAAGAATATCCCGGCTGTTTACTCTTTTTCCGTATGGGTGATTTTTACGAATTATTTTTTGAGGATGCGGAGATCGTCGCAAAGGCCGTATCCATTACCCTGACCAGTCGCAATCCAAACAACGAAAATCCCATTCCCATGTGCGGGATGCCCCACCATTCTGTCGAGCCATACCTGAGCCGGCTTCTGGACAAGGGCTACAAGATAGCGGTTTGCGATCAGATAGAAGACCCCAGAGAAGCCAAAGGGTTGGTCAAGCGCGATGTCACTCGTGTCCTGACTCCCGGAACCGTTGTGGAGGATTCGAATCTACGGTCCAAAGCCAACAATTATCTTGGGGCCATGTATTGGGACTCCACCAAAGATGCCGGTGGTATTGCCTGGGTCGATTTTTCAACCGGCCAGTGGTCAGGGCTGCACAGCCGCCGCGAGCCTGAATTGTGGCAATGGATGGTCAAACTCGACCCCAGAGAGCTTCTTCTCCCTCAGGGCAAAAAGATTCCGCCGCAGTACGGAGAGTTGTCTTCCCAAGTCACTTCGGTGCCTCCCGGAACATATTTTGACGCCGCTTCAGCAGAAAATAAAATCAAGGAAATACAGGAGACTGCCGGTCTTGAAAGCCTTGGTCTAAAAAACAAGACCGAGTTGGTTCGCGCTTGCGGAGCACTCTTGACCTATCTTGAACACACGCAAAAAGGTGATTTTGGTCATCTTGGTGAGTTCAAGCCGCTGAATCTTGGCAAACATCTTATTCTGGATGAAGTTACCGAAAGAAATCTTGAGATATTCAGACGCCTTGACGGAAAAACAGGCAAGGGAACCTTGTGGCGGGTCCTTGATCGGACCATGACCTCCATGGGGGGCAGACTGCTTGAATCCCGCCTGCGCCAGCCATGGCGTGACATCTTGCCCATCGAGAAGAACCTGCAATGCGTTTCATTTCTTTTTGAGCGGGATCAGCTCAGGAGCGACCTCAGACAGGCACTTGATTCCGTGTATGATCTTGAGCGTCTTTCCACCCGCATCTTTTTGGGCAGAGCCACCCCAAAGGATTTTGTGGCCCTGCGCCAGAGCCTTCCGATGCTGCCACGGCTCCGGGCCTTCATAAAAAATGAAGAGCTGAAAACTGCGCCGGAACTTAGAAAAATAATCAAGAATTGGGATGATATGGAGGATTTATCCTCACTACTCGATTCTGCACTGGTTGACAGCCCTCCCCCGGTTATCACGGACGGTGGCCTTTTCAGGAAAGGTTATGATGCTGTTCTGGATGAATTTATCGAACTAAATGAACACGGTGAAGACAAACTTAATGAACTGCACCAAAAAGAACTATCCGAAAACGATATTCCCAAGCTAAAGTTGGGATTCAACAAGGTTTTCGGCTATTATTTCGAGGTCTCAAAAGTATTTAAAGGTCAAGTGCCTGACCATTTCGTTCGCCGTCAGACTCTGGTCAATTGCGAGCGGTACATCACTCCTGAGTTAAAGGAGATGGAAGACAAAATCATCTCAGCTTCCGAAGAACGCAAGAGCTTGGAATATAAACTATTCCAAGATTTGAGAATACGCCTTTCCGCAGCCAGAAGCCGCTTTCTTTTCATGGCTGATGTCGTGGCTACACTGGACTACTGGCAAGGACTGGCTGAAGCCGCCCGGGTCAATGAATGGAGCCGTCCCGAACTCCACGAAGGCATGGAGATAGAGATTCAGGCAGGTCGTCATCCTGTTGTCGAAGATGCCATGGGGACCTCGAACTACATTCCCGGCGATCTCAGGATGGATAAGGATCGCCGAATTCTGCTCATCACCGGCCCCAATATGGCTGGTAAATCCACAGTCCTCAGGCAAGTGGCTATTTTTACCATCATGGCCCAGATCGGCTCATTCGTTCCGGCTCGCTATGCCCGTCTGGGACTGGCTGATCGAGTTTTCTCGCGGGTTGGTGCTTCTGACAATCTTGCACAGGGTCATTCGACATTCATGGTCGAAATGACCGAAACAGCGCGGATTCTCAGACAGGCGACCAAACGCAGCCTTGTTATTTTGGATGAAATAGGTCGTGGCACCAGCACGTATGACGGCCTTTCCCTTGCCTGGGCAGTTGTCGAAGAGCTTTCAACCCGCGCCCGTGGCGGTATTCGGACTCTTTTTGCCACCCATTACCATGAATTGACAGCCCTTGAAGGCAAGATCGACGGCCTTCGTAATTTCAATATTGCCGTCAAGGAATGGAAAGGCGATATTGTATTTTTACGCAGACTTGTGCCTGGTCCTGCTAATCGCAGCTATGGTATCGAGGTTGCCCGTCTTGCCGGTGTTCCACGAAGCGTTGTGGACCGGGCACGGGAAATCCTTGCGAAGCTCGAAGAAAAATCGCAGGATAGCTCCTCCAAGGGAGCCGTGGAACGCGCATCACAGACATTGCTGCCGGGTTTCGGAGCACCGCCCATAGTTATCACCGAAGAATTGACCGAACATCCCATCGTGACTCAACTTGTGGAGCTTGATGTGGATGGAATGACCCCGATACAAGCATTGATGTTGCTCAATCAATGGAAAGACATGATCAAGGATTAGCCAAATGCGACCAATGATCACCATAATCGCTCTGCTTCTGTTTATTCAGGCCGCCCTTCTGGGTTGTGCTTTGGGCAAAAAGGAATGGCCGAGCGCACAAAAAAGTGAAGACAGTTTCAGCCTCGAACTCATTGAGGGCGTGCGACAGGACAATTGTCTGCTTTTGGAGATTGCCGTTAAAGGTGCTGCACGCCGTCTTTGGCGTGCCAGTGTTCAGTTTGAAGCAGTCGGGGGCGATAATGGCGATGGATGCATCGGTTGTCCGTTCGTACCAAGGGACGCTGTCCATTTCACGCGCAACCAAAAGGGATTTGTTCTGGAAGGCAATAACCTGAAGCTCAGTATCTGCAACCTTGAGCAAGACAAGGAATACCGCTTTCGCGTTTCAGGTAAAAGCGAATTGCCGACCATCCCGCTTGTCTATACCGATGTCTTTGTTGCATCTCCATAATAGATTGTTTTTATAAGGAAAAACTACAATGCATCATTTCGAATATCGTGACGGAATTCTTTTTGCCGAAGAGGTTAGTGTTACTGCTTTGGCCAAGGAATATGGCACCCCGCTGTACATTTACTCTGCCGCGACTTTCAGGCGGCATTTCAAGGCCTTTGATTCCGCCTTTTCTGAACTTGATCACCTGACCTGTTATTCGGTCAAAGCCAATTCCAACCTGTCCGTGCTCAAAATGCTGGCAGCGGAAGGGGCTGGCATGGATATCGTCTCCGGCGGCGAACTCTATCGCGCTCTCAAAGCCGGTGTTGCACCTGAGAAGATAGTCTACTCCGGCGTGGGCAAACTATCTTCCGAGATCAGGCAGGCTCTGGAGGCTGGCATCTTGATGTTCAACGTCGAATCCGTGGCCGAAGTGATCAGGATCAAT
>JAFLJW010000254.1 GCA_022712815.1 Pseudodesulfovibrio sp.
ATTGGTGCTGGCACCCACACGCGAGCTGGCTTTGCAGATTCATGAAAACTTTATCTCTCTTGGGAAACAGACCGGTATCCGCAGCGCAGCAGTGTTTGGCGGTGTCGGTGCCAATCCCCAGATCAAGGCTGTGCGCCGGGCCACTGTTGTTGTGGCTTGTCCGGGGCGGCTTATCGACCTTCTCAATCAAGGGGTGATCAGGCTCGATCATGTTGATACCCTTGTCTTGGATGAGGCTGACCGCATGCTGGATATGGGCTTCATGCCCGATATCAAGCGTATTCTGTCTCGCTTGCCAGCCCAGCGGCAAAATCTGCTTTTCTCAGCAACAATGCCGACGGATATCCGTAAGCTTGCCGATACGATCCTTGTGAAGCCGATAACGGTTCAGGTGGCAAACACCAATCCTGTCGAAAGTGTGAGCCATGCATTTTATCCGGTGCAGCAACATCTCAAGGCTGGATTGCTGGACGCATTGCTTGCCACCACTCAGCATGAGAGTGTGCTTATATTTACTCGTACCAAGCACAGGGCCAAGAATTTGGCCAGAAAGCTGAGCGGCCGGGGAATGAACGCCACCTTTTTGCAGGGCAACATGAGTCAGAATCAACGTCAACGCGCTTTGGATGGTTTTCGTTGTGGTGATTTCAATGTCATGGTGGCTACGGATATCGCTGCACGCGGTATTGATTGCGCTCGGATTTCTCATGTCATTAATTTTGATGTGCCTGATACCGCCGAGACCTATACCCACCGCATTGGTCGTACAGGTCGCGCAGGTCGCACCGGTACGGCTTTGACTTTTGTTACACGAGATGATCAGGTCCTGATGCGTGATGTCGAGCGTGTTGTGCGCAAGAAAATCGAGCATTGCACAGTGGAAGGGTTCAACTATGATAGCCCCTTTACTTCACAACCCGGAACGGACCGAAAACCGCGGAACACTCAAAGGCGTCCATATAACGCCAAGAAAAGTGGTGGTGCTGGCCGCGGGCGTAAACGTTCATCCAGAGCCGGTGCTCGCTAAGAATCTTACAAGGTCCCGATTTTTCGGGACCTTTTTTTTGATGGGTCAAGGACGTTTCAAATGTGTTTGCCTGATGGTATCCAATCGTGTTCAGCTTGATTTTCATGCGGTTGCGAGATTATAGACAAGGGCAGGGGTATTGAAATTGCAGTAGTTTGTGCAATTGTAATTTTGACGTCAATCTTTTGAATCTCCAGTGGGCGGGAGTATGCTCGATTTCTTGGTGCAACTTGACTATCTGCGTGATGTGCAGCGCACGTTCGGGAGTGGATCAGGGCGGGTGGATTTGTTTGGTGTTTTTTCCCAAATACTTTCTGTGGTCGTCCCCATTGTTTCCGTTGTGGCAGCCTGGTATTACCGGCATCTTTTGGCGTTTGGTTTTTTGCGTTTCTTTTCCCGTCTTTTATCCCCCGGTAGCCGCCGTATTGTTGAGAATTATCTGGTAACAAAGGGCATTATGCTCGATGTTTACCTGTACTCAAGTCAGGGCGTTGGGCGCAAGGTTTGCAATGCCCGTGTCACCAGTGTGGTTGGCGGGAAGATGAAGTTGCAATTGATAAACACCAGCCCTACCAGCCTGAAACTCAAAAATATGCGGGTTATCTGTTTTTCCAAGCCCTTTTCCTATTCCGGGCGTAAGGTTAATGCATTCGTGACCTTTGTCAGCCATATGGTCAGGCGGGGGACAGTCATCAAGGAGTTGTCCTTGACGACCCCCATTCGCTATAGGTTTGTCATTCGGCGGAAGTCCTCACGGCAGCGTGTTGCGCGGGAAGGAGCTATTCGGGTCAAGGCGTGGGATGGCAGCAAGCGAAAAACGTTTTGGATGAGTCGTACAGATATTCAGACTGTGAACAACCCGGCTCGCTATGGGAACAAGATGCGTTTGACGGTTGAGAATATCTCAGCTGGCGGAATACGAATGCTTGTCCTGCATCCCACGGGGAACTTGCCTCCCTTGAAAACGGGCAATCAATTGGTTCTTCGAGTCAGTGTCTGGAATCCTAAAACGAAGAAATTTACTTATTTCAATGTAATCGGAACCATTCGAAGTCGTTTCAAGGGGAAGGGGGGTGCCATTGGCCTGGGAATTCAATTCACGGCTGAAGGCAATAAAGTAGGCAGCCAATATATCTGGAAGACATTACATGGCGATATGAAGGCCCTGACTAAATTCCTGAAGGAAATCAAAGAATAGCAGTCTGTTGAAGTCTTGGTTATTGTCGTCGAGGTCGCGAACAGGTCTCTATTTGTTGCGGCAGTCTTTACATATTCCGTAAAGATACATTTTGTGCCTGCGCAGAGTGAAATTGTGTTTTTTGGCAAGCTCTTCCTGTCGACGTTCGATGGTCTCATCGAGTATCTCAATATTTTTACCACATTGTTCACAAATGAGGTGATCATGATGGTTCTTGCCGTAGCTCGCTTCATACCTTGTCACGCCGTCTGCAAAGTCCAGAGGCTCAATCAGGCCTGAATCGGTCAGCAGCTTGAGGGTCCGATAAACGGTGGCTTGTCCGATGGAATGATCGCGTTTTTTTACACGAGCATAGAGTTCTTCGGATGAAAGGTGGTCTTTCTGCTTAAGCAGTGTATTCAGTATGATTCGCCGTTGGGGCGTCATTTTCAGGTTCTTGTGTCCCAGGTATTCGGAAAAGACTTCTTGGGGTGTCTTCATGGTATATCCGGTCATTTTGTTTTAATTCCAACTAGCTCGATTCATACGGGAAGCTCTGCATGGTGTCAAACGTATCTGAAATAATGTCTTGTCTTTCTGGAATAATAAAGATGATGCGATACTTTTTGAAGTATGATTAGCCCATTATCTCCATATGTGGCTAAAAAAGCAAGAGATATATTTGTCGAAAGAGTTTTGATCGTTTGAGAAAGGGGCAGTGTAATTATCTTTCAGTCTTGACATTCAGCGACTCTGTTTCTACAACCAACTTCCCTGAATTCGGTATTCTCAAGAATGCCGATCCACGCGGAGAGGTGGCAGAGCTCGGTTTAATGCGCTGGTCTTGAAAACCAGAGACGGGGCAACTCGTCCGGAGGTTCGAATCCTCTCCTCTCCGCCAAATAACAAAATAACTTCGTATCAAGAAGTGTCGTAAGCCCTCAATCTGAGGGCTTTTTTGTTGGTTTTGCTGTGTCTTGTTGTGTCAGGGAGTGTCCTGGGGTGGCTGGTATAAAGGTACAAAAAATGGTATAAATCGAAATGTACCACTTTTAGTTATACCACTTGCAGGAGAAGACTCATGCCGTTGACAGATGCCAAAATCAAATCAGCCAAACCGAAAGATAAAGAATACACCTTGAATGATGGTGAAGGACTGTCTCTCGTCGTTAACCCTAAAGGGCGTAAGTGGTGGCGTTTTCGTTACCAAATGAACGGCAAGAGGACCATGCTATCTTTGGGGGCCTATCCTTACATCAGTTTGCAAGATGCCAGACTTAAGCGGGGAGATCTGAAAACCCTCATTGCCAAAGGGCATGATCCTTCTCGAAAGCGCAAGGAAAAGAAGAGAAGGGCGAGTGCTAGTGAGGCGTTTGAAGCCATTTCTCGTGAATGGTTCCAGAAGAATCTTGCCGGGTGGAGTGAGCGATATGCCAAAACCACAATTGAACGGCTTGAAAAGAATGCTTTCCCTTTTATAGGTAAACGGCCCATCTCTGACCTTGGTGTTAAAGAAATGCTTAGTATTGTTCAGCGTTGTGAAAATCGTGGTGCAGTCGAAACGGCTCGACGTGTCCGCCGGATCATGTCTCAGGTTTTCCGCTATGCCGTGGCCGCAGGAAAGGCCGAGCGTGACCCTGCTGCTGACATTAAAGGTGTAATCCCACCACCTCGGAAAGTTAAGCACCACTCCTCTATTACTGATCCAAAAAAGGTTGGCCCATTGCTTAGGGCAATAGATGAGTTCTCAGGGACCTTGGTTGTCCATTGCGCATTCAAGCTGGCTCCATTGGTTTTCGTGCGTCCTGGGGAACTCAGGCAAGCTGAGTGGCATGACATAGACCTAGAGGCATGTGAGTGGCGGATTCCTGAGGAAAAAATGAAAGGGGGCAGCCCTCATATTGTACCGTTGTCAAAACAGGCTATGGATATTTTGACAGAGGTTTATCAACTTACCGGGCCTTCTGGGTATGTCTTTCCAAGTATCAGGACAGCATCACGGCCCATGTCTGAAAATACGATCAACGTTTCTCTAAGGCGTCTTGGTTATGACAAATATGAAATGACGGGACATGGATTTCGTTCCATGGCCTCAACGCTTTTGAATGAGCATGGGTGGCACAGGGACGCGATTGAAAGGCAGTTGGCGCACACTCCGAAAGACAAGGTAAGGGCGAGTTATAACTACGCAGAGCATTTGCCGGAACGTAAACGGATGATGCAGGCTTGGGCCGACTATTTGGATAGTTTGAAAGCTGGCGGGAAGGTTGTTCCGTTGTTCGCTCAGGTAGCGGGGTAAGTTTGGGTATGAAGTCTGATCAATTTGTTTGTCGGAAGGGTAGGTCTTGGAGTGTGCCAAATGTAGACGCGCTCCCTGAAATCGATTTTTTTGCAATTGCAGAAAAAACAAATCTTAAAATTGATGCAGATGTGTGTGAAAATATTAGATATATTCTTGCAGAATATATCTCTTTAGTCAGGGTTTGGGAAGATAAGCCCTTATCAAAACAGAGAAAAGCTTCGCTCAGAGCTGTTGAGAAAGCGTGTGAGTTGCTTGAATCAATTTTTGAGCTAGATGCTTGTGGTACACAAGAAGAATTTGATTCATTGCAATCGTTTACATGGAGAAGTGTAACACCACATGTAGAGTGCTTTCTAGAGAATGATGATCGGGGTTTTCAGTATCTAGTTGTTAAGGAGAAAAAAATATTTGATTTTAGCGATAGAGGACAATTTCCATTTGATGGCAAAAACGTTGCTGACTACTTGGTATTATGCCGTGAAAGAATTCAACAAACGCTAAATTACCCCCAACGATCTGGCAACCGTGAGAAATATGCGATTACGCGTTGTTTAAATGGTTTTCATCAGGAATATATTTTTGCGGGCGGTAAGGGGCGAGGCTGCTGGAGAGCGGCAGATGGTAATTACTGCGGGTCATTCTTGGTGTTTTCAAAAGAGTTACTTGATTATACGGATTATTCTTTTTCTGAATCTGCATTAGCCAATCAAATCATTAAGAATATTGAGAAATAACATGTGTCTAATGTAAAGATTGAGCCATTTAGTAGGTTTTTTAGGGGAGAAAAAAGGGTGATTAAACCTACTTGTAGTAAATTGTTTCATTTCATACTGTTCCACCATGCGTAAAGCCATTCCAATGAATGCCATAACCATGTGAGGAACTACTAATGCCGCAGAATTTTCCGCAAGAGGGCTTTGTACGCCTGCCCCAAATCCTTTCCGTTATTCCTGTTAGCGCTAGCTCTTGGTGGCGTGGCGTTAAGTCGGGCAAATATCCTGGCCCTGTGAAATTAAGTGCGCGGACTACGGCCTGGCGTGTTGCGGATATCCGCCAATTGATTGTCTCCCTTTCTGAGAAGATGGAGGGGTAGATCATGTCCATAGAAATAAAAAAAGGGAACTGCACCCAGCGGAAGTCAGAGGTGGCCTCGGTTCTTCGGACTACTGAGCGGCGAATTTAAGGTAGACAAGTTTATGGGTTACGCCGCCTTTTGGCTCCAAGCCAGGGGGGATACCCCCTCTGGCTTGGAGCTTTGATATACTACGCCTCCCCCCAATCTCCGACCACCGGCCACCAAAATTAAGGTGGAATCTGCTTGTCCGGTTTCTTGACTCAGAACAGCCATGGGCCGTTTCTGGCGACCTCCATCGTGGAGTGGAGCCCATCCCCGAAGGGGCAGCCCCTGGGGCTGAGGGCGGAGCGGAGCGATGGAGGTCGGCGGCAATTTCTCAGTGCTGCCTTGCTCCTTCCCTGAATACTTCAGCAGGTGTCCTTTTGTCCAAGGAAGAATGACCTCGCTCTTCGTTGTAATATCTGAAGTATTTTTCAAGCCCTTTGTAAAGCTCAAGCCCGTCTGCGTATCCTTTCGGGTAGACGTCCTCGTATTTGACCGTCCACCACAACCGCTCGACATACACATTGTCCAGCGCGCGTCCCCGCCCATCCATACTGATGGCAATGCCTTTGCCCTGCAGAACACAGGTGAACTCATTGCTGGTAAACTGCGCCCCTTGATCCGTGTTGAATATTTCCGGGGTTCCCAGCGTCAACGCCCTATCCAGGGCTGATACACAGGTCCTACTCTCCATGGAGTTGGACAGCTCCCAGGCGAGCACAAAGCGGCTGTACCAATCAATGACCGCAGTCAAGAACATGAAGCCCTTCTGCATCGGGATATAGGTGATGTCCGTGCTCCAAACTTGATTGACATGGTCTATTCCCGTGCCTCGGAGGAGGTACGGATAAATGTGATGCCCCTTGAAGGGCTTGCTCGTATGCGGCCCCGGCGTAATGACCTGAAGCCCCATCGTGCGCATGAGTCGTGTCACCCGTTTGGGATTCACCACATTCCCCTTCTCTCGCAGCCAATCGGTCATGCGCGGCGATCCGTAGTCCGGCTGACGCAAATACCGCTCGTCAATCATTCGCTTCAGCTTCAAGTTTTTCTCGGATTCAGGAACCGGGGCATAGTAATACCCAGAGCGTGCAACGCCTGCCAGTCTGCACTGCCGCCGAATGGAATACCTAGGGTGGGGTTTCACCCAATTCCGGCGGGTTGCGACGGGCAGGCTCACAACTTTTTTTCAAGCCACTTGATGTCCATCTTCAGGCGGCCAATCTCCTCAAAGAGCGGCGTGGTCACCTCTTATTCACTCCTTGATTTTTGGCACTTGCCACCGGAAAACATCTCTTCCGCATTCTCCAGAAGCAGACTCTTCCATTGTGAAACTTGGTTGGGATGGACTTGATGCTCTGATGCCAACTCGGCAATAGTCTTCACGCCCTTGACGGCTTCCAGAGCGACCTTGGCCTTGAACTTGCTCGTAAACTTTCTACGTTTCTTTCCCATTTGCATCCTCCGATTACTATCAGGTTGAGGACGCAGATTCCACCTAAGAGGGGGGTCCTAATTTCGGGGGGAAGCGCAGTTCACCTCGAATGACGGATTGGCTGCGAGGCTTGGGGCATACAGTAAACCATAAGCGGGTGGCCCGGCTCATGCGGCAAATGGGCTTGCAAGCCATAACTCCAGGTCCGCATACGAGTAAGCCAGCAAAAGGCCATCATATCTATCCGTATTTGTTGCGAGATATAGAAATTGCTCGGGTGAACCAAGTCTGGAGCGCAGACATCACATACATCCCGATGAACAAGGGATTCATGTACCTGACCGCCGTAATCGATTGGCACAGTCGTTACGTGTTGGCTTGGGAGTTGTCCAACTCGATGGACTGCTGGTTTTGCGTCTCGGCTCTGGATAAGGCTTTGGATCACGGGACACCTGAGATCTTCAATACCGATCAGGGAGCTCAGTTCACCAGCAATGATTTTACAGACGTCTTACTCGCCAAGGATATCGCCATCAGCATGGATGGTCGCGGACGAGCCTTGGATAACGTATTCATCGAAAGGCTCTGGTGGACAGTGAAATACGAGGAGATTTACCCGAAGGAACACGCCAATGGTTCAGAGCTGTATACGAACCTTGACCGGTACTTCCGGTACTACAATGAAAAGCGAGGACATTCGTCTCTGGACAAAAAGACGCCAGCTGAAGTATTCTTCGCGAGTCAGACTCTACACTGACAAGGCCTGCTGCTGTCGCTCCGCTCCGCCCTACAGGCTGCCCCTTCGGGGACGGGCTACGCTCCACGACAGCAGCACAAAGGAACGAAACACAGGGTTGCAGGTTCCACCTAAGGTTAAGCGAGCCGTGGTCTAAGAATGGGGTAAGGCGTACACATCGCTCCTCAGCGATCGATTGAAGCGTTAAAAAAGCGTCCCAAGAGTTATCAGACTGCCATAGAAGCAGTTCTTTCAAAAAAAGAAATGGAACTTGGGGCTGAATACGTTGCATATGATTGTGTTGCCCACATTGACTTTTTCCCCGATGTCCCAATGGTTTGGCTAGATGACAAAATCTCCATAAGTAAATGGGAGATAGGTGTGATCCTGCTATAAAATTGTGGACACCCGGTTAAGTCGCTATCCTGCCTTTTAGAGGAGAAGCAAATGACTAAAGGTAAACGTCGAAGAACCTGATCCTGCCACACTTTTGTGGACAGTCAGTTAAGCCATACCCTTATTTCCCTGCCTGTTGATTTCAAATCAGAAAACTTATCTGATGATTGCCTAGGTAGTGTAGTCACGAGATAGCAGCCCATAGTGAAATACACCTGATGTGAACAGCAGCAAGAAATGATGATGTGTTTTTTGCATACCGAGTTGCTATGCCACGCCAGCGCTTCAAATGGAGGAATGCATTCTCCACCA
>JAFLJW010000368.1 GCA_022712815.1 Pseudodesulfovibrio sp.
ATCAAGCAGCACTGCCACCAGAGGCGATGCTCCCGCGGCCTCCTTTCTTGAGGGCAACCACGGATATAAGCCACCCAGCCAGGTACTCCCGCTTTGTCCCGTTTCGTTTGACCGCAAAACTATGAACTGCTTTTAAGCTGCCCCCCCCATTGCAGGTCGTTGCCAGAGAGAGCAAAAATGATGTGGAGAGTTTTGCACCTGAAAGGCAAGTACGGTATCGTTACACTTGCCTTTTCTTCCAACTGAACTTCCGTGAGCTGCAACAGCGATTAAGGGTACTTTGGGTTAGAAGCCGACCAAGAAGGAAAAGAGGCTTTTGTGGACGAAACCCGAAAGAGCATTATTAACAATCCTCCCCACACGGAAAGGGAGCGCCTATACCTTTCATGGATGGGAGCGGTTCCTCTTGGATCGGATTCTTGACCAAAGCACCCTGCGGCCAAGTTTGGAAAGGGGCTTTTTTTAGTCCCTTTTTTTGCCCCAACAAAAAAACGGACCCCGCCCGGGGAGGGCTGCCGTCAGGCATCTTATTTCTTTGACTTTTCTTCCTCTTTTCTTCTCTTTCCATCTTCATGTTTAATGAAGATAGAGAGGCAACTCTGTGCGACATTTTTTTTGGGAGAAGTACGCTCAACCAAAATGAACCGTTTTAGAGGTGGCCAGCTAACCGAACTACAAGAAACAGGTCAGTCCCTTCATTTTAGTATTTGAGAAGTGTTAAAACAGAAAATCTGGACCCTTTTCATTTAAGCGCAGGAAAAGAACAAAAAGCAAGCCCTGCCCCTCTTCCTGCACACAAAACGGACATATTGCGACAACTTTTCCTGCCTGAACACCAAATCTCTTCCATATTCATTTTTCCCGTGACATTGATAACAACTTTCATTATCAACTTGGTTTGCGCAAGTGGATTCCCCCTTTCAATAAAATACCCAGATTCTATCATGGATATTTCACCGTAAGAGCTTGCGCTGCTTACACTGCTGTCAACCATGCTTTCAAACAGTGAAACCAGTTCTCAGAATCAGATATTGCAAAGAAGATGCTGGTAGTAGTATAGGAATAAAGTGAGAACAAATATGAAGAAAAACTTTTCCATACGTCATGCCATTCCGGGTCGTCTACGGCTCCGGATTCAGGAGATGCACCGGGATGACATCCTGGCGCAGCGACTCTATGGCGAGTTGAAAAAACTCGACTTCGTCAAACAAGTACGCCCCAACGTCAAGTGTGCCAGTCTTGTAATTCGCTATGATCTGAACGACCGCCATGAACAAAAAATCATGGATCGTTTAAGCGAACTGCTGGCCTTGCCCGGCGATACCCCGAAAACTGTACTCCCCATGGCAAATGCACCGGACTGCGCCTCACCCTTATGCAAATGCAAGGCGTGCGAAGCCACTCGCACAGGCTGCAACCCGGTAAAACCAGCCTTGCGGCGCTTTGTCGTCATCAGTGCGGTCATGGGTACGGTCTTCGTACGATCCGCCATTTTGGGACTGGTCGTCGCTGAAACAGCTTTCAGTGCTTTGGGGCTTATCGCCATTGGATTTTCACTGCCGCTGTTCAAACAAGCCTATGATCAACTCAAGGAAAAACGATTCACTCTGGAAGCTTTCCTTGGTGCAAGCTGCGTGGCCGCCGTTGTTGCGGGTGAAGCACTCACTGCTTTCGAGGTGCTCTGGATCAACTCTGGAGCCGAACTGGTCAAAGCATGGATCACCGAACGCTCTCGCAAGTCCATCAGCAAGATACTGGAAGCATCCTCGCACCATACCTTCGTCCTGATAGACGGCGTGGAAGTAGAAAAGGAAATAGCTGACCTCCAGTCCGGCGATATAGTGGTTCTTCATACCAGCGAAAAGGTATGCGTGGACGGCGAAATCGTGAACGGCGAAGCACTTATGGACGAAGCCTCCATTTCCGGTCGATCAGACTTCATCCCCAAATCCAAGGGAGACACCGTACTGGCAGGAACATTTGTTCGTCAGGGCGTCATCTACGTCAAAGCCGACAAGGTCGGTGATCGCACCTATCTGGCCCGCGTACTCAAGATGGTGGAAGACTCCCTTGAAAATCGAGCTCCCATCGAAGGCGTGGCAGACCGTTTAGCATCTAACCTGATCAAGATCGGGGTCGTGGTCACAGTGGGAACATACCTGCTAACAGGCTCCCTGATGCGGGCGTTCACTGTCATGCTGGTTATGGCGTGCCCGTGTGCCACAGTGCTTGCGGCATCTACTGCAATAAGCGCGGCTCTGAGCGCGGCGGCACGACGCAATATTCTCATAAAGGGTGGCCGTTATCTCGAAGAAATCGGGCAGACCGACACCATCTGCTTCGACAAGACCGGCACTCTGACAACCAATGAGCCGGTACTGGCTCGCATCGTTTCCATGAACGGCACCAGTGAAGACAAACTGCTCCAGCGAGCCATATCCGTTGAAATGCACAACCACCACCCGCTGGCTCAGGCTATCAAGCATGAAGCGGACAACCGTGGGGTGAAGCCCAGGACGCACTCCGTGTGCGAATATTTCCTCGGCATGGGGATGCGTGCTGAAGTTGATGGCCGGGAAATTCTGGTGGGCAACTCCAAACTCATGGACACGCACGATGTCACAATAGGCCAGGCAAAACGCAAGGCTGCCCCCCTGCGCAGGCAAGGCCGCACGGTCCTGTTCGTTGCCGACAACAAGGAAATTCTGGGGCTGCTCGCCTTTGACAACCTCACCCGTCCCGAGAGCAAAGAGGTGGTACAAAGACTCCGACACGGCGGGGCAGACAGCATTGTGCTCATTACCGGCGACGAACCGCACACTGCGGGCGAACTCGCCAAGCGACTCGGCATTGCCAATGTTCATGCTTCGATCATGCCCGAAGACAAGGCAAAGATAGTCGATAAGCTTCAAAAGGAAGGCGCGTCCGTGATGATGGTGGGTGACGGCGTCAACGATGCGTTGGCTCTGGCTCACGCGGATGTGGGCGTTGCCATGGGTGCGGGCGGCTCCGAAGTTGCCATCGAGGCGGCGGACATCGCTCTGGTCAACGACGATCTCGGCGGTTTGGTCTACATTCAATCGCTGAGCCAGGCCACACTCAAAGTGGTCAATCAAAACTTCTGGATCGCCACTGGGTCCAACTTGTTCGGAGTGGCCTTCGGTGCTGCCGGACTGCTCACCCCCATCATGGCGGGTATGATTCATATCGCCCACTCGCTCGGAGTGCTGGCCAACTCGGCCCGACTGCTCCGATACGAACCCCCTGCCCTGGAAACCGCCACGCCCGCCGATGCGGTTTCAAAGGAGTAACAACACACCATGGATTTCAATTTATTAATGAGCCTGCGCCAATATTTGACCATCAAGCATCACGTACCGGGCAGGATTCGCATCAAGTTCGGGCTCAAGATGCTGGCAGATCCCCGAGTACAGACTTTGAAAACAGAGATGGTGGACAAAAAGACACCTTCGTGTATCAAAGAAATAAAGCTCAACATGTTCACCCGAAGCCTCATCATCGAGTACGACCCGGGAATCGTTGAGCCGGAAAAATTGCAGGAAGCCCTGACCACCAAGGACGAGGCCAGATTTCAGGAACTGGCTGCGGAACTCGAAGCGGTCATGGCTGTATAATTCTTAAAACTTGAGGAGAGTGTGATGGAAGACATGAACCAACCACAAGCGAGTCCCACCAACA
>JAFLJW010000183.1 GCA_022712815.1 Pseudodesulfovibrio sp.
GCCGCAACATCCTTGGCAATGACAGCACCCAGCCGGACCCGGTTCGGTGCGGAGGTCTTGTTGCGGATACCTACGAACAGGTGCGGGAGATTCTGGTCGGTAATGGCCTGGACCCGGCAGAAGGGCGTGAACTTTCATGAACAGTATTCCACGAAGCGTCTGCCCGGTTTGTCTGAAACAGATTCCGGCCATCCATGAAACCGTTGGCGACGATACTTTTCTGGTCAAGGAATGTCCTGAACACGGTAGTTTCAGGACGATTGTCTGGCGTGGTGATCCCGATTTTACTGGCTGGTCCAGAGTCAAAATCCCTTCGCAACCTAAAACTCCTTTTACCCATGTGGATAAAGGGTGTCCGCTCGATTGTGGCCTGTGCGAAGCGCACCGGCAACACACCTGCACGGCTGTGCTGGAAGTGACGTGGCGATGCGACCTTGGCTGCCCGGTCTGTTTTGCATCGTCTGGCAAAGAAGCTCCGGCCGACCCCGCACGGGAAGAGATTAGCCATTTGCTTGATCGGGTCAAACAGGCTTCAGGATTTTGCAATATCCAGCTTTCCGGCGGCGAACCCACGGTACGAAACGATCTTCCGGACCTGATCCGGCTTGCCAAGAATAAAGGGTTTCCATTTGTCCAGCTGAATACAAACGGATTGCGTATCGGGCGGGAAAAAGAATACGCCGCCATACTGGCCAAGGCTGGCCTTGACTCTGTTTTCCTGCAATTCGACGGTCTGAGCGACGATATTTATACTACCTTGCGCGGCAAGCCTTTGCTGGAACAAAAGCTTGCCACTGTCGAGGCCTTGTCCGCCGCAGGCATAGGCATTGTACTGGTGCCGACCATCGTGCCGGGGATCAATGACCACAATCTCGGTGCGATCATACGCATGGCCTCTGAGAATTCTCCCAGTGTCAGGGGGGTGCACTTTCAGCCGGTAAGTTATTTTGGGAGGTACCCTGAATCTCCGGCAGATGAACAGCGCATCACTTTGCCGGAACTGATGCGGCTCCTTGAAATACAGACAAACGGTGCGATACACGCCTCTGATTTTCTGCCGCCGGGCTGCGAACATTCTCACTGTTCATTTCACGCCAACTATGTGGTTACGGAAGAGCGCGAGTTGAAGAAACTCTCAGCCAGCGGCACATGCGGTTGTACTCCAAGGCCAGCGAATGAGGGCGCTGACAACGCCAAGGCGTTTGTCAAACGGCAGTGGAGCGCCCCGGAAAAACAACTGCCCATGGCGAACAAAGTTATGGATGATCTTGATGCATTCATTGCTCGCGCCGCCACCCATACATTAGCCATATCAGCCATGGCCTTTCAGGACGCCTGGACCCTGGACCTCGAACGCCTCAAGGGTTGCTGCATCCACAGCGTCTCCCCGGACGGACGGCTCATCCCCTTTTGCGCCTACAACCTCACCGCCATGAATGGCGAAACCCTGTACCGAGGTAAATGTCATGGCCACGGAAATAGCTCCTGACGATCTGATTACCATCCTTGATTCTATCCACGATAATCATGCATAGGATTTGTTTGACAGCAAACTCGCTTGAACTGTCACATTGTCCATAGCGTCCGCAGAGCGCATCTGGCCGCCGAACCAGTCGGGAGAAATTTTGCCGTTATCGACGGCCAGAATGGAATCGCCCAGGAACCGGGCCTCTTCCAGATCGTGTGTCACATGCAGTACCGGGATATCCAGATCTTTTTTAAGATCATGAAGTTCATGGCGCAGACCGCGGCGTGTACCTGCATCCAGAGCCGAGAACGGTTCGTCCAGCAGCAGGAGTACGGGGTTCCGGGCCAGTGCCTGACAAAAGGCAGCCCGTTGCCGCTCTCCACCGGAGATGGCCGAAGGTCGCTTGTTCTGAAGATGACGTATGCCGAACATGTCCATGAGTTCATCCACGCGGTCAGAATCGGTGGCGGCAAAGGCTATATTCTTGCGTACATTCAGGTGCGGAAAAAGGGAATAATCCTGAAAGACCAGTCCCAGCTTACGCTTGCGGGCGTGGATAAACATCCCGGAATCCGTGTCAGCCCAGCATTTATCCCCCAGGCAAACCCGTCCTGAGTCCGGTTTTTCAAGCCCGGCGATGATGCGGATGAGCGTTGTTTTGCCCGCACCGGATGGACCGACTATGGCCGTGAGGTTTCCCGGCTGGCACTGAAAATTGACATCCAGACAGAAATGGGGAAGCTGCTTGCGTACTTCAACGGTCAAAGTCATTACCGTCTCTCGTTGATTTTGTTGATGATGAAAAGAACCATGAAGCTGACTGGGACCAGTATTGCAGACATGAGAAAAGCGTCGTTGTAGCGCAGTGCTTCCACAGCCTCGAAAATGGCGATCGAAGCAACCCGTGTCTCTCCCGGTATGGAGCCTCCCACCATGAGGATTACTCCGAATTCACCAAGGCTGTGGGCGAAGACCAGAATGGATGCAGCGGTAAGGCCTCCAATACAATTGGGAAGGATCACGCGCAAAAAAGTCTGTGTTGGAGACAGACCCAGAATTGCGGCACTTTCAAGCAGGCGCGGGTCCAGTTTTTCAAAGGAAGCCCGCAGGGGCTGAACCGCAAAGGGCAGATTGAAAATCAGCGATGCCATCAAGATCCCGGCAAAGCTGAACACCAGTCTGTCCCCGGTCAGGTCCTCCCAAAACATCCCGGCCACACCTCGTGGTCCCATGACGACCAGCAGTCCAAATCCGAGAACAGTAGGCGGCAGGACCATGGGCAAAGACACCAATGCGTCAACCACGCTTTTGCCGGTGAACCGCCCATAAGCCAGCAGACTGGCTATGGGCGCGGCCACCAGAGGGATCAATAGCATGGTCCAGAAAGCCAGCTTTATGGAAAGATAAAATGGTTCCCAATTCATGAATTATTTGTACCCGTAGGTTTTTTTGATAGTGGCCACTTTCTTTGAAGCAAGAAACTCCACAAACTTGGCGGCAGCTTCTCCATGGGGCGCATTGGTTATCACACATGCTGCCTGGATGATTTCCGGGGCCTGTTTGATGACCATGAAACAACCTTTTTTCCCTTCATCAGTGAATACCGATGAATAGGCGCACAGCCCCACATCGGCAGCACCGGTAGAGGCAAACTGGAACACCTGGGAAATGGATTGGCCGAATACCAGCTTGGGTTGCAGTGTGTCCCAAAGCCCCTCGGCTTGCAGGGCCTTCATGGCCGAAGTGCCGTAGGGAGCCGTTTCAACGTTGGCAATGCCCACTTTTTTTACCGCGCTGGCTTGTAATACCTGCACCCAGTCCTGATTACAAAATTGTTTTTCGGAGGTCCATAACACGACCTGCCCCTTGGCGTACTCGAATGGTTTGGCACTCAGGCCCTTGGAGTGCAAGGCATCAGGGCGTCGCTGGTCAGCGGCCAGAAACAGGTCAAAGGGAGCGCCATTGATGATTTGGCCGTATAGTTTTCCTGTGGAAGCGTATGTGGCCTGAACCTTGAGTCCTGTCTTTTTTTCAAACGCGGGAATGATTTCTTTCATGGCTGGCATGAAGTTGGCGGCCTGAGCGATCAAAAGGTCCGCAGCCAGTACTGTTGAAGGCAGCAATAGCAGGGCCGCTAACACGAGTGAGAAAAGACGTTTCATATTCAGTATCTCCTGCGGTTGATTTGTCGTGAGTCTTATAGCTAAATGAACAACTGGTATGCACACTATGGTCACAATTGCACGACCACAACCAAGTCACGCCAATTCGCAAAAGCGTGACTGTCCAGGCGAGTCATGAACAAAACCACAACACGCATGTTTCCCAATGGTATACGTTTACTAAGGACACACTGATCAAAATGACTTTGCAAAACAGGGATGCAAATTCTGCTATTTGACCGTGAAAATAAGTATAAGAAAACCCCCGCCAACAGGCGAGGGTTTGTAAGCACTCTGAGGGTTTCGGCTTTGTAGCTGAAACCCTTTTCGTTGTTATGAAGCTTTCAGGTCTTCCCGGCGTTTGCGGTAGTTGTCGATACTGACAAAGTAATCCGGGTCTGCGAGCACGTTCACGACGCAGATTTTTTCTGCCTTCCTGATCAGACGTACGCAGTCCTTGCTGAGGTGCCACAGGTGAATGGTTTTTCCTGCCCGTTGGTACATCTCTGCAACTTTGTTGATCGTATCAATGGCTGACTGATCCATGATGCGGGACTCTTCAAAGTCGATGATGACTTCCTGCGGGTCATCCTTCACGTCGAATTTGCTCAAGAACAACGTCGTTGAAGCAAAGAACAGCGGGCCATAAATCTGGTAGTGCTTGATGCCGTGTTCATCCACCATTTTGCGGGCGCGAATACGCAAGGCGTTTTCCCAGGCGAAGATCAGGGCAGAGATGATGACGCCGCAGA
>JAFLJW010000070.1 GCA_022712815.1 Pseudodesulfovibrio sp.
CGCGGTAGGGCCATTCCTGCGCCCCGTCCACCGGGCCACGCTTGCGGCTCTCGCCATTGGTAAATGCCATACAGTCATCGACCTCTGCTGCGGCACCGGCCTCATGGCTGGCATGGTCTCGGACGCAGGTCTGAACATGACTGGTGTGGACATCTCTCCGGCCATGCTTGCGGTGGCCCGCGCCAAATATCCAGCGGTGAATTTCATCGACGGCGATGCCTCCGCGCTCTCCTTCCCGGATGGCGAATTCGACGCAGCCACCATCAACTTTTCCCTGCACGAAAAACCGACCGATATTGCGATGGGTATCCTCAGGGAGGCGGTCCGCGTGGTCAGACCAGACGGACTGATTCTGGTGACCGACTATCGCCAGCCCGCGTCCGACCGCTCCATATGGACAGGATGGGCGATCAATGCCGTGGAACGGCTGGCCGGAAAGAAACACTTCCTTCATTACAAGGAATACATGAGAACAGGCGGCACCGAATCATTCCTGAACCGGGTCGGGCTGGAAGACCTGTCCACCACGACATTCATGAGCGGCTGGGTCGGTTTATATGTAAGCCAGAAATGATGAAAACAAGAAAACCGCCGGAAGAGACTCCTGGCGGCTTATTCATTTCAAAAAAAATCAACTTCTAATCAAACAGATTTTCAATTTCCTCGTACACGTGCCGCATGTACATCATCTTCGGCGATCCGCCCATGGCGACAGCCAGCAGACCGGCATCAATGATCTCGTCTTTGCTCGCCCCGTTGGTGGCGGCATTTTGCACATGCAGCGAGATGCACATGTCGCATTGTGAAAGGATGGAGCAGGCTATCAAGATGAGCGACTGGGATTTGCTGTCAATGGAGCTGCCTTTTTTTATGGCTGAGGTGAATCCCTGATACGCCTTGAAAACATCACGACGATTCTTGTTCATCTGACGGAAGAGTTCAGTGGCTTTTTCGGCTGGTTCCGGCATTGTGTGCCTCCCTGTTTGTTCAAGCTCTGTTTAGGGGTTTTCCTCTCAATACATGAAACTCGAAGACTGCATGAAAAAGTTCAAATGCAACACGACAATCGAACCTTTTCATACAGCCTCCGACCCCGGATAATGCCTCCGGGGCCGGAGAGCTATGAGAGGAGAGAGTCCCGATTGGGATGAATTATGCCTACATCCAAAAAACAGGCCTGTAAAGCGAAAAATAAACGTAATTTTTTGTATTTTGAAGAATTTTATTGCGAATTTTTTCAAAAAAGCAACCTATCGTACTGTAATCTGTGCAATCGGGTGTTTTCAGCGGTCAACTAAAATCGTTTGGGATTCCAAAGGGCTTGCCCTTTGCCCGCCGGAGGCGAAGTCACCTGACAATTCCGCCAAGGCGGAGTCAAAATCAAATCCCCCTACTCCAGCCCCATCCCGGCATGATGTACGGCATCCTCCATCGCATCGACATGACAGACGGTACAACTGCCATCCGCACCCAGACTCCGGGCGGTGTCCATATACTGCAAAGGCTGAACGTTATCACGCTCGCCAGCCGGGTAAACCGCGTGAGGGCTGCCGTGGCAGGCCGCGCAATTTACCGCGTCCATTTCATCACACCGGACCGAATACAACTGCCCGGGATCTTTCACCCACGTATTAAACGCGTTGTCGGTGTCAGGGGTCTCGAAATCGACATGACAGGTCAGGCAGTCAGGCTCGTTCTCCCACGGGGTGCGCGGGTTGATCGCCGCCTGTGTCCCCATGGTGCGTGGGATGATGACGGCCAACAGCTTGTCCACGCCTTCCTTGCCTTTTTCCTTCTCTGCCTTGAGCAGGGAAATGGCGTGATCCTCGATCATGCCGTGGCAGTTATTGCAATTCAAATCGACCCCGTCATGCTGGCCGCGCAGGGTGTTGCGCGGGTGACACATCAGGCAGGATTCCTCGGCCTCACGCCCGGCCATGAACACGGCATGCGCGCCGTGGATGGCAGCCGACAGATTTGGACGGTTGCTTGACCCTTCGGCATTCTGCGCCGGGTCGTCGTGACATTCCACACACAGGATAACGCCTTTTTCGGCGCGTTCCACGTGGTTGGTATTGTTCATGCGATCATGGACCGCCAGAATATTTTCGGCGGTGGCAGAGGCGATGCCTGAACCGGCTTGCGCCCAGTCGCCACCGTGACAATTGCGGCAGCCCATCTGGTCGCTGGTGGGAATGGCCAGTCTGGTGGTGGCAAGGATTTCCCCGACCCCATTACGTGCCTCAAGGGTGACGGTGGGCAGCGGATTGAATTTTCCGTCCGCATACGGGCGCACCATCAGGCGGCCCTCAAAACGTCCGGCGTCCTCGTGTTTGTCGAGCTTGCCGCTGAGGTTCTCGCCCTCGAAGCCCGGTTCCACCTGATAGGTGATCTCCACATCATCAACGACGATCTCCGGCCCGGGTCCGCGCAGAACAAGCTGGGCGCGAATCATATTACCCGGAGGCAACAGGGTCCATTTGTCGGACTGGGCATAGAACCGCATACCCTGATCGGCCCAGGCCACCAGCGCGTACTCGGCAGTGGCAGGGTCAAATGGTGCGGGTGCGACAGCTTCGGGTTCGGGGATGGTGGCGATATCGACATCTGTTTTCCCGTTCAGCCCCTCGGCGATATACACGGCCAGAGCCTCGCGCTCGGTAGTGGTTCCGATGAACGGCGGCATGTATTTGTTGAGCTTGCCCATGCCAGTCAGGAAGGCGTCCATGCCGTTGGCATCGTACATGTCGGTCCGCTTGCGAATTTCGTTCATGATTCCACCGATGGAGTGACAGGACGAACATTCAAGCTGGAAAAGGAATTCCCCGGCCTGCATTTTATTGGCTGGCGTAATGCCTTTTTTAAGCTCAGGCGGTGCCCACTTGGCGCGGGTGATGGCCCCTTGCTGGTTGATGACCCCTGCGTGGGCCTTGAGAATCAAGTTGGAATAGGTGGTGTCCCAAATAAGATACGGCTTGCGCCCGGCCTCACGGATGAACTCGAAGGAGCCGAACAATCCCTGTCCGGCGATCAGCACGGCAAGTGCCAGCGGGAAGCTCATCAGCCGGGGCATCCTGAATGCCAGGACCAGACCGCCAAGCAAGGTCAGTCCACCGAATATCCAGAACCAGCCCATGAAGCCGATGACGCGGTGAGACTTGAGCATGACCATTTCATACTGACCGGGCGGCAGGGCGACGACGTACCAATAACCGGACGCGAACACGGCCAGCACGCCCGCGATGGTCCAGACGGAACAGGTGCGGATCACTGACAAACGGGTTTCCTCGTCCTTGATGCGCGTGGCCGTGACAAATCCGAACAGTCCGGCACAGGCTGCGGTGAACACGGTACGGAAAACCAGTGAAGGCCAGAATGACGGGTTGAAGAAGCCGTCCCAGAAATCCTTGGTCTGGAGCCAGTCACCGGGAGTGAGCATGAAGCCGATGATGCCGTTGATCAGGAACAGGGAGAACCAGCCAAAGATGAAATAGAGCCAGCCAATAATCACGTGGTCGCGGCGATTCATGGTCTCCCATGTATAGTAATAGATAATGAGCGCGACGATCTCGGCCAGGAAACAGACCCACTCCGCTGCCCAGCCAAACACGAATTGGTGGATGAGCGTGATGGTCGCCTGTGGTGCCAGAAGCACGATGGTAAACCAGATAGCCACACCGGAAACCGCGCCGAACGCCATGGTCAGGAGCAGGAAGAACTTGGTGTGCTTCTTGGCGTATTCAAGCAGGTGGATATTGTTTGAACGATACGCCGCCTGTTCGGTCAGAACCAGGAACAAGCCGCCGCCCACCGCAAAGTGGGCCACGTAGACATGAATGGTGGCAATGAAAGCGATCCAGAAGCCGCCGCCAAGGGTGGTCAGGTGCCAGATGGGATATTCCATGAATTAATCCCTCCCTTCGCAGGATTTTAGGTAGAGCTTGACCATGTAGCCGATGGCCGCGAGGCCAACCACAAGAAAGCCGAGGAAAAGATAGAGCGAGCCATACTGGTTGGTGACCGGGGTGGATTCAATATTGAACCACGGGTCAAGGTAAAAGGTGCGGAGCCAGTGGCGCGTACAGACCATGAAGAAAACGGTCAGCCCGGCCCAGATTGCAGCCGGGATGGGACATTTGCGATAACCGGCGGCCAGCATCAGCCCGGCGGAGATTAGCGAGACGACCAGGGTCAGGGTGGCCGGGATATTGGACCCCATGAACTTGAGAATGATCCCACCCGGCAGGGCCATGAGGAACCAGAGGCCCACAGCCAGATTGACCAAAGTGGCGCGGGTGAACCAGATCATGCCCACGTCCTTGAGCTCGTCATTTTTTTGCCATTGCCCAAGCAGGGCGATGAACAATCCGCCGATGGCGACAGCCCCGACCATGAAATGCAGGAAGCGGGGATAGAGGACCGGGTCCGAGGTGTTGAGGAACGAGCCTGCTCTGGTGAAATATTCGGGCCAGATTTCAGGTTTAATCATGATCGTCAT
>JAFLJW010000071.1 GCA_022712815.1 Pseudodesulfovibrio sp.
GATCTGAGGAGCTGGCCATCCCTCACCAGAGGCTGCATGAGCGGGCCTTTGCCCTCATTCCGGTGTTGGAAATCCAGTCGGGAATCATTCACCCCACCAAGGGAGTAAGTCTGGAAGTCCTGCTGGGCCGGTTGCATAACTGGGGAGTGGCCAAGCAGTGCCTGAAGCCTCGTCTGACCCATGATGTGCAACAGGAAAAACCCAAAGTCCCCGTTAGCCTGAGCCGGGTCGGAGTGACGAACCTGCGCCGCAATATTCGGTTCGGCAACGGCGAGGGATCGGAACTATTTCAAGCATCTCTGAGCCTGTTTGCCGATCTCAATTCTGATCAGGCGGGAGTTCACATGTCCCGCTTCAGCACCGCCACCGAAGCACTTGTGCAGAATTTGACCCGCATCCCGACCCCGGACATCGAATCTCTGGCTGGCAAGTTGTCCAAGCAGATTCTCACTGATCAGGGTGCGGTTCGCTCCGAGGTCCGCATTACGGCCCGTTCGCCCATTGCCAAGATCACGCCGGTGTCGGGAAAGTTTACCGAGGAATTTTATGACCTGATCGGTATTTCCTCCAGCACGGCAGAACGGACCCGTTGCCTTCTCGGTGTGGAAGTGGAGGGCATGACCGTGTGTCCCTGCGCACAGGAGATGGTTCGGGACAATTCCAAGGAGCTTCTGGTCAAGGAGGGATTTACCGAAGAGCAAGCTGAACGGGCATTGAAAGTAATACCCATCGCTTCGCACAACCAGCGCGGCCTGGGCACACTTCTGGTTGGCTCGGACATTCAGGTGCGGGCGGAAAGTCTGGTTCACATCATTGAGGCCTCCATGAGTTCAGAAACCTATGCCATTCTCAAACGGCCCGATGAATTTTTCGTGGTCAACAAGGCGCACAGAAATCCCCGTTTCGTCGAGGATGTCGTCAGGGAAATGCTCCGCCTGCTGGTGGACACCTTTCCGGACCTTCCGGACGACACCTTTGTTCTGGCGAGGCAGGAAAACCTTGAATCCATCCACAAGCATAACGCCTTTGCCGAACGATTCGGCCTTATATGTGATATCCGGCGCGAGATGAACGGCGAAAGCAGTGGACCCATCCGGCCCATGAGTATGGATGAATGGCTGAAGGTGTAATGGAGGCAGAAATGTACAGTTTGAAAATCGACAGTTCTCATCTGAATTTCAGCGCAGCCCATTTCATCACGTTCGCAGGTAAGTGTGAACGGCTGCATGGCCATAACTACGCTGTGGATGTGTACCTTGAAGGTGGATTGACCGAGGACGGTTACGTTTTCGATTTCGTTGAACTCAAAAGGCATGTAAAGACATTATGTGACAGTCTGGATCACAGATTTCTGCTGCCTCTGAATAACGAGCATTTCCATGTGATACGTGGCAACGGCGAAGTGGAAATTCGCGTGCAGGGGCGGCGGTATGTCTTCCCGAAACAGGATGTCTTTGCGCTGCCTGTCATCAACATCACCGCCGAATGCCTGGCGGAGTATCTGGCTAAGGAACTGTTCCGCACCATGGACGCGTGCGAGAATCTGACGGTCATCCAGTTCGGTGTGGAGGAAGCCCCCGGACAGGCCGCCAGCTACCGCATCGAGACAGGGCAATCCGAACAGACTTCTTGAGTGTGTATGCATTCCTCCAAGCAAAAATACCTCTTCATAACCGGAAAGCTGGCGGCCCGGTCCCTTGCCGATGTCCTGAAAACCATGGAGCCGGATTTCAACTACGACATCGTGGTGCTGAATTCGACGGTGGCGGCCCTCATGAACACTAACTGGATTGCCGAACGGCTGGGCGATGTCGAGGGTTTTGATGCCGTGTTCGTGCCGGGCCGATGTCATGGTGACATCGGGGATGTTGAGAACTTGCTTGGCGTTCCGACGATGCGGGGGCCGGAGGATCTCAAGGATCTGCCCGCATATTTCGGCAAGGCGAACGATCCTCCCGACCTGTCCGATTATCGGACGCAGATTCTCGCCGAGATAGTTGATGCATATATTATAGGTATTGATGCCATCATGTCCCGGGCGGAGTATTACCGGGAAAGCGGTGCGGACTTCATCGACCTGGGCTGTCCGCCTTCAGGAGGATTCCCCGGAGTCGGCGAGGCCGTGGCCGCCCTCAAGGCCAAAGGGTTCAAGGTCAGCGTGGACACCTTTGATTCCGACACAATCAGGGAAGCCGACCGGGCCGGGGTGGATATGGTCCTGTCGGTCAATGCCGCCAATCTCGAAATTGCGCGTGAGATCAGTGCCAAGGTGGTGGTCATACCTGATTTTGGGGAAGGAGTGGAGTCTCTGGAGCGAAACGCCGCCCGACTGCGGCAGTGGGGGGTGGCTCATGTACTGGACCCCATCCTTGATCCCATCGGATTCGGCTTTACCGATTCCATAGTCCGCTTCCGGCAGATGCGTGAAAAATTCCCGGATGCGGAGATGCTCATGGGATTGGGCAACCTGACTGAGTTGACCCATGTGGACACCACCGGGCTAAACGGATTGCTGGCCGGGATCATGGCTGAGTTGAATATTGATTTCGCCCTGACCACCGAGGTTTCTCCCCATGCCACGGGTGTGGTCAGGGAACTGGACCGGGCCAGACGGATGATGCACCATGCGGTGGACAACAAGGTGCTCCCCGTGCACCTCACCGATGACTTGCTGACCGTCAAGGATGCTGTCCGCGCAGAATTCGACGACGAGGAACTCCTCCGCATTCATGATCAGGTCAAGGACAGGAATTATCGAATTTTCGTCAGCCGGAGGCGGGTCACCGTGTTCAACAGGGATACCTTCGTGCAGGGAACCGATGCTCAGGAATTATTCAATCAACTGGATGTCAGCGATCCGGGCCATGCCTTTTACCTTGGCCGGGAACTGGAGCGCGCCGTCATTGCGGCACGGCTTGGCAAGCGGTACGTTCAAGATAACGAACTTTATTTTGGCTACCTGTCTAAAACAGAAAACCCCTGATACCGTAGTGAAAAGCGTATGCATATCAACTGCGTGGAAATAGAAGATACTTTTTTCGACGGTTTCGCAAGGCACCCCCTGCGGCAAGCCGGGTAACCAGACCGGCATCGGGAATGAGCGCGGTACTATCGTTACCCTTGGCGAGGGCGACAAGCTCTTTCCAACCTATATTTTGAGTTGCACCTGTTCTCCAGCTCTCCTCAATTGTTTGTACAAGCAATTGAGAGAATGGGGACTGGATATTCCCGGAGGAATCGAATCCGGGACCTACAGTCGCTATCTGTGCGATATGAACGATTACAAAAAGGGAGAAATTCTTGTCTTCTGCAAACCTCAATAGGAACGCTCACGGCATCATCCGCTCAATGATCGACGAAGCGGACGGGCTGAATCTGGCCGTCACGATATTACCCAACGGAGCGACTGTCATTGATGCCGGGCTCTCGGTTCCCGGATCATTGGAAGCGGGACGGTTGTTTAGCGAAGTCTGCCTCGGTGGATGTGGAAGCGTGCAATTGTGCGAAGTCCATTTGGGCAATGCCTCATTTCCGGGCGTGAGCGTGTCGGTCAACAAGCCAAAAATAGGTTGCATGGCATCGCAATACGCCGGGTGGGCCGTGTCTCTGGATGACGATGGCACAGGCACTTCCTTTTTCGCCATGGGGTCCGGACCTGCCCGTTCACTGTATGCCCACGAACCTATTTTTGAACATCTCGGCTATTCTGAAGTCGCCGACGTAGCGGTTATCACCATGGAAGGCTCCAGATTGCCTTCCTCGGCAGTGGCCGACAAAATCGCCGGAGCATGCAAGGTTGCTGCAAAAAACCTTTTCATACTCATTGCTCCCACAGCTTCCATCGCCGGATCGGTGCAGATTTCAGCCAGGGTGGTTGAAACGGGTATGCACAAGCTGCACGAACTGGGTTTCGACCTCGATGCGATCCTCTCCGGGTTTGGAACGTGCCCCGTGCCTCCCATTGCCAGAAACGACCTCAGAGCCATCGGACGGACCAACGATGCCGTGCTCTACGGCGGAAAGGCATGGTACACCGTGAATTGCGAAGATGAAGCCATCGAACGGGTCATTGATCAAGCACCTTCATCTTCTTCAAAGGATTACGGCGAGTTGTTCTACGAGCTTTTTAAACAGCATGACGGAGATTTCTACAAGATCGATCCCATGCTTTTCAGCCCTGCCCAAATCTCCATCAACAATGTGCGTTCCGGCCGTGTCTTCTCGGCTGGGTACGTAAATGAAGAGATGTACATGAAGTCGTGTGCATCATGAGGGCGGTAATTCTCGGGAAAAACGAGGGAAAACATGTCACCATGCTGCAACAGGCATTGGCAAGACACGGAATCAATGCCCCCAGCCTGCCCATCACCCGACTGACCGCCAGACCGGGCAGCGACCCGCTGTTGACTCCCATCGGTGCGGGACAGCATGAACGCGCCCTTATCGAAGCGGATGTCGTCTTTGTGCGCTGTGTCCCCGGCGGTTCCCTGGAGCAGGTGATCTACCGGGTCGATATCCTGCATTGCCTGGAGCTTGCCGGGAAACGGGTGGTCAACACGGCCCGGGCCATAGAACGCGGGGTGGACA
>JAFLJW010000220.1 GCA_022712815.1 Pseudodesulfovibrio sp.
AGCGAACTCCCACCTGATAATTGTGAAGTGACAGACCTTGAGGGGTATCTTCTCGCACCCGGATTTGTCGACGTTCAAGTCAATGGCGGCGGCGGCGCGCTTTTCAATGACAATCCTGACGTGGACTGCATTGAAACTATCATCAAAGCCCATCGCCAGTTTGGCACCACGAGCCTGTTGCCGACCTTTATTTCGGACGATTGGGATGGAATGGTTCGAGCTGCCCGCGCTATCCAACACGGAATGGAGCTCGGCCTGCCGGGGCTTTGCGGTGTGCATTTTGAAGGCCCATATCTCAACGTGGACCGCAAAGGTATTCATCAGGCAAAGCATATTCGGGCATTGGATGACGCGGCTTTGGAATTACTCACGTCCGGCGGGATGGGGGCTGTGGTGACCACTCTGGCCCCGGAAAATGTGTCGAGTGCGTATATCCGTTCGCTGGCCGAGGCTGGGGTCAAGGTGTGTGCCGGCCATACTGCTGCCACATACGAGCAGGCTCAGGCGGCTCTGGACGCCGGGATTGTCGGATTTACCCATCTTTTCAATGCCATGTCACCCCTGACCAGTCGGGAGCCGGGCGTAGTCGGTGCGGCATTGGAAGACCCCGGGAGCTGGGTTGGTATTATTGTGGACGGCCACCATATCCACTACGCCTCGTTGAGGGTGGCTGTGGCCGCCAAAAAGCAGGGCAAGATGATGTTGGTTACAGACGCCATGCCGAGTGTCGGGGCCGCAAACAAGAATTTCACTTTGCAGGGGCAACTGATCACTGCTGATGGAGGCCGATGTCAGTCCGCGCAAGGTACGTTGGCCGGTTCCGACCTGAATATGGCCGGGGCGGTCCGCAACACCGTCGAGCACCTGAGATTGCCACTGGAAGAGGCGTTGCGAATGGCATCATTGTATCCCGCTTCATTCCTTGGATTGGATGACAGGTTGGGGCGCATTGCTGCTGGTTACGAGGCCGACTTTGTGTTGCTGGATGAGACGCTTAATGTAAAAAATACATGGATAGCCGGGAGTTGAATCGTGGATAAAATTAGAGTTCTGGTGGTTGGTCTGGGTAATATGGGTATTTCGCACGCCAAGGCGTATCACGCGCTGGAGGGCTTTGAAATTATCGGACTGTGCAGTCGCCACGCCACGACCCTGACCACTCTTCCGCCGGAGTTAGCCGGGTATCCCCGGTATGACGGATACCCTGATGCTCTGGAAACACTCAAGCCTGACGCTGTCAGTATCAACACCTGGCCCGATACCCATGCGGAATACGCCTGCATGGCATTTGAAGCCGGAGCGCATGTGTTTTTGGAAAAGCCGGTAGCCGAAACCGTTGCCAAGGCCCGGCAGGTTGTGGACGCCGCCGTTAAGGCAGGGCGCAAACTGGTGGTCGGATACATCCTGCGTCATCATCCGTCATGGACAAAATTTGTAGAGCTGGCTCAGGGTCTGGGCAAGCCGTTGGTCATGCGCATGAATCTCAATCAGCAAAGCAGTGGTGGCGAGTGGGAGGTGCATAAGCAGATTTTGAACAGCCTGTCGCCCATTGTGGACTGCGGTGTTCATTATGTGGATATCATGTGCCTGATGACCGGAGCACGCCCTGTCAAGGTCCACGCCATGGGAGCGCGTTTGTCTGATGAAATCGCGCCGGATATGTACAACTATGGCCATCTTCAGGTGACTTTTGATGATGGCTCCATAGGCTGGTACGAAGCTGGTTGGGGGCCCATGATGAGTGAAACCGCCTTTTTCGTGAAGGATGTGGTTGGCCCCAAGGGGTGCGTGAGTATCGTGGCTGCCGAGCAAGCAGGACAGGGACACGGCTCTTCAGACGTTGATGGTCATACCAAGGCCAATCTCTTGCGCCTGCACCATTCACAGAGAGATGAATCGGGCAAATTCACCAAACCTGATGAAATGGTCGAAATGGAAGACGAGCCGGGACACGACGATCTTTGCCTGCGTGAGCAGGAATATTTTCTCAAGGCCATTCAGGAAGACGTTGATCTCACTGAACACATGCGCGATGCCGTCAACAGTCTGCACATAGTTCTTGCGGCTGATGAATCCATTCGTACTCAGCAACCGGTTGATCTCTAAACATAAAGGGTGAACCTGAGCGTTCTCATGGCAATGAGTTTTTCTGGAGCGTGTCGATAATTACCCACCTACTTCGGTTGGCAAGTTTTTCAGATGACTTGCGGTTTCTACGGAATCTCCATCGATGGTGCCGGTCATGGAGCCGTTTTTGAAAACAGCCATGGTCGCTCCGGCAGAGTCATATTCCACCCAGCCTGTCTGCCGGTATTCCTTGAGGAACGCGGCAACGCCGATCCAGACCACACCGAGTACCGGTAGCCCTACCACGATGGATGCGGTTTGCAGTACCGAGAGCGGGCCGTCGATGAGCATGATGCCGGTGGGTACCAGACCAAGTGAGAGAGCCCAGAACAGGCGGTTCCATCTGGCCGGCTCTTCGTCGGGCGTGAGTTTGCGTGTGGTGGTGGCAGCCAGCGCAAAGGAAACCGCGTCAAAGGTGGTCGCCATGGAGATGGCAGTGACCGCGCCGAACACGATTTTGTAGAGTGAGGCCATGGGAATGAAGTCCGCGATTGCCATGATGGCGGTGGCACCCTTGACGGTCTTGACCAGCGTCACGACATCGAGCTGGCCTGTGAGCTGGAGATGCAGACCGAAGTTGCCGAATACGAGGTAAAAACAACCGCATCCGAGTGAGGCGATGATGACCGGCCCGAGTACGACTTCGCGCACGGTGCGACCTCTGGATATCTTGGCGATGAACAGGGACATGAACGGGGCGTAGGCCACGAACCATGCATAGTAAAACACGGTCCAGTCCTTGGTGAGACCGGATGAATTCATGGGGTCCATCCAGGTCGCCATGGTGACCAGTTCGGAGACCATGAGGCCGAGCGAGGTGATCGCCATGTCAGTGAGGAACACTGTGGGGCCGACGATGAACACGAACAGGAGCAGGCCCATGGCAAT
>JAFLJW010000292.1 GCA_022712815.1 Pseudodesulfovibrio sp.
TTTGTGGGCTGGATGCCATCCTTGGTCTGGGCGGCACCACCGGCTGAACCTGTCAGGATTTACCTCGACGCCGACACAACCGGTGTCAAGGCATCGACTGTTTCAATTGAGCGGGGAATCCGTACCGCTCTGGCCGAGGACGACAACATGCTCGCAGGCCGTCCGGTCGAGTTGGTCGTACTGAATCACCGGGGCAATTCGGCAAGGAGTCTGGCCAATCTCAAGACCTTTCTCGCCGACCCGGACGCATTGGTCCTGTTCTCCGGCCTCCATTCACCTCCACTTCTGTCCCACCGGCAATTCATCAACGACAACGCCATTCTCGTCCTTGACCCATGGGCGGCGGCAGGGCCTATCACGCGCCCTTCCGGCAGTGAGAACTGGATATTCAGACTTTCAGTGGACGACAGCAAGGCGGGTGCGGTCATTGTCAAGCGAGCGGTGGATGAGAGATATTTCCGTAAACCGGCCCTACTGCTTGAGGATACCGGATGGGGAAAATCCAACCAGAAGACCATGACAACAAGCCTTGACAAACGCGGACTTGCCCCGGTTTCAACCCAATGGTTTAACTGGGGACTCAAGGAAATCGGGGCCAAGCGACTCTTGAGAGATATCAACAAATCAGGAGCGGACGTTATCTTTCTGGTCGCCAACGCGCCCGAGGGCAAGACCATTTGCAAGGCCATGCATGACATGCCACCGGATGAACGCCTTCCAATCGTCAGTCATTGGGGCATCACTGGTGGCGATTTCCCGCAAGTGATCACACGGGAAATGCGAAAGGAACTTAATCTCGAATTCATCCAGACCAGCTTTTCCTTTCTGGACATGGGAAGCAGGCCGTTCCCCAACAAAGTCTTTGCACTGGCTTCCGATCTTTTTCCAAAAATTCAGACTCCCGCCGATATCACAGCTCCCACAGGCTTCATTCATGCCTACGATCTGACCCGGATACTTGGTGCGGCAGTCAATCAGGCAGGCCTGACCGATGACATGAAAACAAACCGCGAAAAAATCCGTATGGCATTGGAAAATTTGACAACACCCGTGCAGGGCTTGATCAAGAACTACTCCCCTCCGTTCAGGCCATACACGGTTAATGACATGGACGCTCATGAAGCTTTGGGAGCCGACAATTTCACTTTTGGCAAGTATGGTGACAGGAATGAAATCAGACTCGTTAAATAGTCGAAAAACGACCGAACAGAGCGGGAAAACTGATTCCCAGCCAACGCTTTCCAGTCTTTTCAACTGGTTTCTCGGTGGCCTTTTCGTTTTTCAGATAGTATTTGGGATTCTCGTCATTTTCTTCTTTATCGGAGGAGAAATGACGAAAATGCAAATGAAATACGTCGATGGTGAACTGCAGAACCGCAAGCAGGTTCTGGAAGTATACCTCAAGGATCGTCTGGCCCTGCTGGAGGATTACGCGCAGTTGCCGATTCTCATCACAGGTGTAATGCACCCTTCAGCCAACCAAGCCAATACCGTGGATTTCATGAACTCTCTGTCGATACTGAAGGAAGATGCCTTTTTCTGCCTGCAAGATTTTGAAGGAAATGTCATATACGCAACTGCCGAGATTGCTGATTCCCAGGCTAAGAAAGGGAATGCTTTCAAAATGTTGATGACTGATGCAAAAACAAAACACATAGATTTCATCCAATTTTCCGAAAAAGGAAGCGTCAGTCCCTATTGGCGACTGAGCGTCCCTGTCCGGTATCAGGGGTATTCCGAAGGGGCTTTAACGGCATTCATCCCCGTCTCTCTGGATTTGCTTCTAAAATCCCCAACCGTAAAGTCAGTTCGTGTGGCCATGGCCAAGAATGGTAAAATCATTTTTTCCAAGGGCGAACCTCAGTTACCGGTAATAAAGCTTCAGGTCGCAACGGACATCCCCGGAATCGACTTGATCCAGGAAGTGAGCAAGGAAGAAGTCAACCGGAACCTGAAATATCTCATCAGCGCTCTGGTTTTTGCACTGATAATAGGAACTGTTTGCCTTATGATAATAGTCCAATTGGTCGCCAAAAAGATTTTAATCGTTCCTCATACCCGATTGCAGACGATGAGCGATGGACTTGAAAAAGAAGTGGACAAGAGGACCGAGGAGCTGAAAAAGCGGTCCGAACAGCTCTCCCTCGAAGTAAAGGAACGGCGTGAGGCGGAAACTGCGGCCCATGAGTCAGAAAAACTGGTCTCGGCCCTTCTTGAAGGCATTCAGGCGGCGTTTTTTATCCTCAATCCCGAAACAGGTGAGATCATTCGGGCCAACCCGGTTGTTCAAACCATGTTCGGACTTTCACCACAGCAGTTGCTGGGGAGACCTTGTGTAGAAACATTTCCCGACATTCCCGAGGACACCACGGGCCTGTTGTGCCCGACCGGCATCGGAAACAATACATACACCGAAGGAGTCGTCCACGACACCAAAGGGCTGTCATTCCCGGTCGCACGCTATCTGGTTCCCATGGAAATCAAGGGAGAAAGGCACATCGGCATCATGCTGCTCAACATAGCGGAAAGAAAGAACCTTGAGCGGCGTCTGAATATCGCTCAAAAACTGGAATCGGTTGGCGAACTAGCCTCTGGCATAGCGCACGAAATCAACACGCCGATCCAGTACATCGGTGACAGTATTCGTTTTGTCGAGGAAGCGTTCGAGGATGTCGCCGAAATCATACAGACGGGATACAAGCTTAAAAACAAGTGCAGCGAAGCGAACATTCATCAGGAACTAACTGAAAAGATAGATGAACTGTCAGATGATGCGGATCTGGATTTTGTGATGGAGGAAGTACCCAAGGCATGCACTCGCGCACTCGAAGGAACTGAACGAGTCGCCGTCATCGTTCGGGCCATGAAGAATTTTGCCCATCCCGGCGATGGCGAAAGAAAGGCCGTTGATATCAACATGGCCCTTGAGAACACAATCACGGTAGCGAAAAACGAATGGAAGTACGTTGCCGATGTCGTGACGGATTTTGATTCCATTCCCGTGATCCAGTGCCTGCCGGGGGACATCAACCAGGTCTTCCTGAATGTTCTGGTCAACGCGGCCCACGCCGTTGGAGATGTGGTGGGAAATTCGGGAGAAAAGGGAACCATTACCGTATCCACGAGAGAAAGCGACCAAGGGATCATCATCAAGATCGCTGATACAGGCAACGGAATTCCTCCGGAAAATCGTGAAAAGGTGTTTGACCCGTTCTTCACGACAAAGGATGTTGGGCGAGGAACCGGGCAAGGGCTGGCGATTGTTCACGATATCGTCGTGGAGCGGCATGGGGGTTCCATCGATCTGGAGTCCTCTGTCGGTAAAGGGACGACCTTCAGCATCCTGTTGCCGTTTGATGTATGATGAGGTGAAGAATGAAGAGAAAAATACTATTTGTTGACGACGATCAGGACATTCTGGATGGATTCAGGGCCATGCTTCATTCCAAGAGAAAGGAATGGAAATGCCGGTTCGCAATCAATGCAAAGGCAGGGCTGGAACTGGTCAAACAGGAACCTTTCGACGTTATTGTCGCCGACATGCGCATGCCGGGCATGGATGGAGCTGACTTCCTCAAGGAAGTTGAAAAAATTCAGCCGAGCACCGCACGCATAATCATTTCCGGGTATTCGGAAATGCAGGCGTTGCTCAAATCGGTCAAGCATGCGCATCAATTCTTGAGCAAACCGTGCAATTCGGAAATCATCATCGGAGCAATCCGGCGGGTAACCGAATTGATTCACATCCTCAATGACGATTCGATCAGGGCCATAGTGGCTCGTCTGGACTCCCTGCCAGTCCTCCCTGATTTGTATATCAAAATAACTCAGGAACTGGAAAGTGTTGACCCCGACCTGAACCATATTGCCCAGCTGGTTGCCATGGACGGCGGCATGTCCGCGACCATAATGAAAACCGTCAATTCGTCTTTTTTCGGTTTTTACGAAAACATTTCCTCACCAGTTCGCGCGGTTATTCTGTTAGGCATAGAGACCATCAAGGGACTGATCCTTGGCGTACAACTGCTCAAAGAAATAAATATGTCGGACCTTGCCGGTTATTCAGTGGCCAAATTGTGGGCTCATTGTCTGCAAACCGGATATTTCGCAAAAACAATAGCCGCGTTGGAATCGCAGGATGACGAGTTCATGGAAAATTGCTTCATCGGGGGAATGCTTCACGATGTCGGAAAGCTGATCCTCATTACCCAGATGCAAACCCTGTATAATCCGGTAATTGAGGCCGTCCGGGAAGAGGGAGGACCAATCATACAATTCGAAAAAAGCAAACTGGGTGTGACCCATGCGGAGATCGGTGCCTATTTGCTGGGTTTATGGGGATTCAAAAAAGAAGTCGTCCAAGGGGTTTTCGGACACCATGCACCAAACAAATGTGGCGATGGAATCACGCCTGCTCTGGTCATACACGTTGCCAACGTCCTGCAACACGAGTTGGCACACCATGAATCAAAGTATGAATTCTCTTCAATTGATATGGATTGGCTGACATCGCAGGGTCTTGACACACGTCTTGAGGTCTGGCGAGACGCATGTGAAAAACATCTGGAGCAAACATGAACAAGGATCGAAAAGTCCTCTTTGTCGATGACGAACAGAATATCCTGGACACCTACAGGGCCTCATTGCGCAAACGTTTCAAGGTGGAAACGGCTCTCGGCCCGACAGAGGGGCTTGATAAGGTGCGGAACTCCGGCCCGTATGCCGTGATTGTTTCCGATCTGAAGATGCCGGGAATGGACGGGATCACGTTTCTGGCAAAAGTACAAGAATTTTCACCGGATACGGTCCGCGTCATGCTGACCGGCCATGCGGATGTCAACTCGGCCATTTCAGCCGTCAACGAAGGAGCGGTATTCCGGTTTCTGACAAAACCCAGTCCGCTCGACGAGATGATTCGCACGCTGGATATCGCCATGCAGCAGTATTCGCTGGTCATATCCGAGCGCGAACTCCTGCGGGGAACGCTTCGGGGAAGCATCAAAATTCTCACCGACATACTTGGTCTGGTCAGTCCCGAAGCATTTGGCAGAAGCGAAAGGGTAAAAAGGCTCGCAGGGTATGTCGGACAGCATATCAATCTGAAACAGAAGCTGTATCTGGATCTGGCCGCAATGCTGAGCCAGCTCGGATGTGTCACATTGACCGATACTGTGCTGACAAAGATGTATAAAGGTGAGGAATTGACGGGCGAGGAAAAACAGGCGTTTGACATGCATCCTTCGGTCACGGCAGGAATGCTCTCGCAGATACCGAGGATGAACAGGGTTTCCGAGATTATCCTGCATCAAAATGATGAATTGAATGACAATCCGACCCTTTCCATGGAAGCGCGTATTCTGAAAGCCTGCCTTGATTATGACAGTCTGACCCAGCAGGGAATGGGCAAGCAGGATGCGATAGATACATTGCGAAAGCGAGATGGTGTCTATGATGCAAAAGTCATGGATATACTTGAACAAGGCACGGCAGGCGAGGATGGCTATATCAGACGGCAACTGAACCTTTCCGAACTTCGCCCCGGCATGATTCTGGATGAACCCCTGTGGAGCATTGATAATGTCCACCTCATCGCGGAAGGAACGGAAATAACGGAAACCGCTTTGATACGGATCAATAATTTCATGAAAGCCAAAAGGCTTCCGGCCCAGACCCGTGCATTGGTTCCTGTAAAATCCATTGATTGAATATCTGCAGGCAATCACCCCTCTCTCAATTTTTCAGAGCAAACGCATCTAACTCTGTGAATTTTTTATTATTTGGAATAATTACAAAACAGAATGTGAAGCCGCCTTTGGCGGAGTTATCGAGTGATTTCGCCTCCCGGCGGGCTTAAGGCCGGAGGCCTTAAGAATCCCATGTTGGCTTCGCCAAGAAATTATAAAAATCAAGTAATTTCAGCACCTAGTCAAAGGGTACTATCTTTTTACTCGTACCCCCGTACGCAGTAGCACTAAAACAACTTTATGAGTTGATTTCAGATGCGTCAGCCCTGCTCAACTTTTGTCACCACTTGCATTTTGTACGTACAATTCATAGTGTGCGTTATAAATCACAGATAGCCAAACGATGGATACAGCAAATAGATGAGCAACGATCCCGAAAAAAAACAAAAAGGCAATCCCATGGCCTCGCCCGAGGAGCTCTCGCGGCGTATCACCATTGTTGACACCAAAGGGAAATTAGCTGTTGGAGCAGGCCTTGTACTTGCCGTGGTCCTGATGGGGTGGAGCATATTCGGCTCGGTTCCGGAGATGGTCTTGGGGTCCGGGATTCTGGTTCCTCCAGAGGGACTGATGGATGTTGTCTCTTTGGGACAGGGGCAAATCACCGAAGTTGATATCACTCCCGGAGACGTCATCAGAAGTGGCGATATCCTGGCCCGCATATCCATGCCGGAGCTTGAGACCGAACGGCAGTCGATCCTCGCCAGCCTGAGAAATGCCAAGCTGTGGCGAGCGGAAAGGACCGCTTACTACGGACAGACCATGGATGTTCAGGGGAAAAACAACTCGGAACGCATCGCCCACCTCCGGTTTCGGATGGCGTATCTCAACGAATATTTCACATTCCTGAAAAAACACGTCAAGGGCCTCGACGAGATGAACAAGGGGTACATCACCCCCAAGGAAATCGAAGACACCCGCAAGAATATGCAATCCGTACTGGCCGAGATCAACGATTGCAAACTCAAGATATCAGAAGTTCAGGCCGCCGAACTTGATCTGGCCAGCAAAGCCGATCAGGACGAACTGCAAAGCCGTGAGCGGGAAACCGAGCTGACATTGTCGCTTGAAAGTGTGGAGCGTCGCCTCACATTATTCTCCAAAGTCCGCAGTCCCTATGACGGCGTGGTCGTTGAACTCGGTGCGGAGCGAGGTGATTACGTCTCTCCGGGGTCGCCCATGGCCGTGTTGCGTCCCTTGGATTCACCCCTTGAGGCGTCCCTGCTGTTTCCGGTGGAGATTGGCAAGAAAATCAAACCCGGCATGGTTGCCTATATCTACCCATCCACCGCTGCCAAGGAAGAATATGGCTGCATCTACGGTCTGGTTTCCTCTGTTTCCGAATACCCGGTCTCAGCGGAATCGCTCATGAAATCCATCGGCACCGCGCAATTAATCAGTTCACTCATGGAACAGGGGGTCATGATCATGGCCCGCATATCACTCCTGCGCGACCCGGATACTCCCTCTGGCTTCAAGTGGTCATCCTCCACCGGCCCCACAGACCGGACCATCGATGCGGGTACGGTTTGTACAGGCAATGTAGTGTTGGAACGAAGCCGGCCCATTGATCTGGTCTTCCCTAAATTCTCAAAAATGGTTGGACTCGGAAAACGATGAAGCCCACTGCTGTTGACCCCTTGATACTAACACCGGCTGTCTTTCAACAATTTTACCGGCAGTATGCTGGACAATTGTGCGCCTACCTGACCAAATCTCTGCGCGGCGACAAGGCCGAGGCCGAGGGCATCGTGCAGGAGGCCTTTCTCAAGGCGTGGAAAAAACGAGCTGACTTGCGAGATACCAAAGCCTTCCGTTCCTGGATTTACTCCATCGCCCTCAACGAACTTCGGCAGCGCAAGCGCAAGCTCAGACCATTGACCTTTGAAGAAATCGAAACGCCGTGCGCGCGTCCCTCACCGGAACAGCATGCATCGGCCCGTCAGGAACTTGCCCGTGTCATGACCGCACTTGATGATTTGCCCGACGAGCAACGGGAGGCCGTGCTGCTGGTACGGATGGAAAACATGAAATTTCGTGAGGCCGCCAAGGTGCTCGGTGTGCCGGAGAATACAGTCAAGACACGAGTACGGCGCGGACTATTGAAACTGGCCGAAGATCTCGGTTTATAGATTTTTCAAACCCGGAAGGCCGGATTTCAGACTGTTGACGAAGTCAACTCTGGCAGGTTGTTGAGAGAGGTTCGAGTGCTAGGCGCAAAAAGAGTTCAAGACCGACGCGTACTTCCTGTACGTTAGGGTTTGAACTCTTTGCAGCAACGACGCAATCGGGTCTTTCTCAACAACCTGAACCCCGGAAGGCCGGGCTTCACTACGAAACCCGGCCTTCACTGAGAGGTATGGTATAAGCGAAACTGGTGTTCCGCTCGTCTGCTTTATGGATGGTTTGAGAAATGAAAAAGTTTCACCTGTTTCATAACTATCTTTTCATATCAGGATTGGAATGTACTGATGGTTTCCACTCCATCGAAGGTGACGGTATCACCACCGGGACCGGTGATGACGCCATTCACGCCGTCAGGCAGGTGCAGGTTGCCGTCAGCGTCCCACATATCATCCGTCACTGGGACCGGATTGCCTTCGCCATCGACCAGCTCAATCGAAAATTGTCCAGCGTCATAGGCATCATGTACGCTGTCAGCATCGACAGTCAGCAGATCAATTTCAAGGGTATCGGAGCCTGGCCCGCCATGGAATGTGTCGTTGCCGTCGCCGCTCAATCCCCAAATGAATATGTCGTCACCAGCACCGCCAGAGGCCACATCGTCAGCACCATCCTTGTAACCGCCATCCAGTGTGTCATCACCAGCACCGCCATACAGCGTGTCTTCACCAGCATCGCCATACAGCGTGTCGTCGCCAACTCCGCCGTCCAGCGAGTCGTCACCAGCACCGCCAGCCAGCAAGTCTGAGCCACCAACTCCATACAGCGTGTCGTCGCCAGCTCCACCATACTGAGAGCCAGCCGCAGCGATGCCGTGCAGTTCATCCTCGGACATTTCCTCGTTCAGAATCTCACTGGCCTGGACAGCAATGGATGGATCTTTCTCGGCCATTGCTTGCAACTCTTTCCTGGAAATTTCGCCTTTCTTGAATCTGTCGATAATACTCATGCTATTTCCCCTACTATAAAAAATTTCCATTTTCATTGTATCCGGTCAATAACCGAAATATCGTACACCGCTAATTATCAATACGTCCTAGAACGATTTTATGTACTCGACATCCGAGAAGGTCAGGACATCTCCCTCAGGCCCGGTAATCGTGCCGGACATGCCACCCGGCAATTGAAGGACGCCATTTTCCCACATGGCATCAGTGATTTCCACAGAATTGCCGGAGGCATCGGTCAGGGAGATATCGAGCGTACCGTTGTTGTATGCATCCTGTAGGTTGTCTTCAGGTACGAACTTGAGATCAAGCTTGATCCCGTCGTCTCCTTCGCCTCCGATGAACATGTCATTTCCATCTTTCAGGGCACCCCAAATAAAGACATCGTTTCCAGCGCCACCATAGGCAAAATCATCGGCACCATCCTTGTAACCGCCATCCAGGGTGTCGTCCCCGGCACCGCCGATCAATGTGTCCTCGCCACCCTTGCCAATCATTTTGTCGTCACCTTCACCGCCAAACAGGAAATCATCCTCCGTGGTGCCTTTGACCCAACCACCAGCCGCAGCGATATCACTCAATTCGTCATCGGACATTTCCTCGTTGAGGGCTGATGTCTGCTCATGCAAATCGTTTTCAGAAACTTTGCCTTTCTTATTCTTTCTGGTGGCACTCATGGTATCTCCGCTGTTTGTTTTATTGTCAGGTTGTGATTTGCAGATGCTTTGAAGCATGAAAAAGTTTCATTTACCCATACTCTTTTTTCGATCCCCAAGTCCAACTGAGACGGGCACAGGACATCCGGTTGATATACATGCGGACCAGCGGCTCATTTCTCATGACCACGGCCATGGTCAACCTGGGAGTCCCTTCGGCCAGATGCAGCCAGAAGGCGTGAGTAACCATAGCTATGGACACGGCCCCGGCCCTCTTCAAATCCGCACGGATGAAAACATCCGTATAGCGCAAGGTATCAGGCGCGGTACGGTGGACCGTAAGCCACCCCGCAATCTCACCGTCCTTCCTGAGCAGCAGGCTGACAGCCGGTTCAATCCCCGATTCTTCCCGGAAAGGATTGGCACACGGCTCAAACCAGTCGGGATCACTCTCTTTTGACAGGATGAAGGCCCGGTCCGCCTCGGTCATGTCGCTCCAGAAGGTGAGTGAATATTTGCGCGGCAGGTTGGTCGGCTCCCTGTACTTGGAATATTTCTCCCGCACTTCCCGGCCGAAATCGCCATCCATGTCACCACGCAGGACAAACATGCGCTTGTGCGGCTCTGCCCAACCGGATTTGGCAAGAACCCCCTTGAAATTGTCCATACCGGGCAGAGTCTCGCTCCAGGTGGTGTGAATGATAGGTACATTGGCCCGGGCCAAAGTGGTATCTGCATGGCCCAGCAGCAAGCTCCCCAAACCGCGCAGCCGATGAGAGAAATCAACATAAAGAGAAAGAAGTTCCGCGCTCAAGCGGTCGGCAGCGGGTGAGATCAGGGCCAGCCCGATATGTTCCTCACCAGAATAAGCTCCCACGGCCAACGTCCCGTTTCCCAACCGGGAACGATAAGCCGGAAAGGTCATACGCGAGAAAGTTCGGGCCTCGGCAGGGGTAAGTATGCGAAGTCGGTATGCCATCAAAATCCATCCTTAGTTATCCACGTGCGCCCAGACCTGATCCTTGTTCATTTCCACGCCTTCCAGGGTAATGACTGTCTGACCATCT
>JAFLJW010000262.1 GCA_022712815.1 Pseudodesulfovibrio sp.
GAACGGACCGCCGGAAAAGAGCTTTATTCTCGATGCCGTCCTCATGTTCATCAACGATCAATTCTACGCCCAAGGCTCCACGGCTCTGGACATGCTGACCTCTGACGGCTCCATCCCGGCAGAATTCTATTTCTACAAAGCGGTCATTGCCAACGAGGGAGAACGGGACCCGAACAAGGCCCTTGATTTTCTGAACAAAGTCAGCTCTGAAGATCGCCTCTATCCCCACGCTTTACGTTTCAAGGCCCAACTTCTCAGCTCCATGGGCAAAGAAAAGGAAGCCCTGGCCATCGCCATCAAAGGCAAGGAACTCTTCCCGGACGGCACCATATTCTACATCCTCGAATCCGCCCTGCTCCAGAGCAAGAAAGACTACACCGGTGCGGAGAATTCCCTGCGACAGGGACTGGCCCGGCTCAAGGGCAACCCGGAACTGACCTACGAGCTGGCCATGCTCTATGAAAACATGGGGAAACGGGAGCAGGGGCTGGCCCTGATGGAAACCGTCATTCAGGCCCACCCCGACCACGCCAATGCCCTGAACTATGTGGGCTACACTCTGGCCGATGAGGACCGCGATCTGGACCGCGCACTGGTCATGGTCAAGAAGGCTTCCAGCCTGGACCCGGAAAACGGCTACATTCTCGACTCTGTTGCCTGGGTTTATTTCAAGAAAAAAGAATACGCCAAAGCGTGGGAAAATATTCGCTACGCCGTGGATATCGTTGAAAAAGACCCAACCATATGGGAACACTACGGCGATATCGCCCGCGCAATGGGCAAGAAAAAAGAGGCTCGCAAAGGGTATAACCATTCCCTGAAACTGAAAAGCCCGAATCCAAACACTGTCAAAGGGAAACTGAAGAACATATGACTCGTGGTTGCCTGTCCCAGTCCTTGCTTGCGGCATCGCTGGCCGTCCTGATTCCTGTCATGCTGCACGGTTGCACGGCAAAAAAACCGGTCGGTCTAGTGCAGGACACCCCTGAGGCTGCGTGGCAGGTCTTCAGACAACAATACTGCAATCCGCAAAAAGCACCGGGGATGTTGGTCAAGGCCAGCCTCTACTACTCGCGGCTAAAACCGATCAAGCGCACCAACCGGACCGTTATATCCATGTGGGGCGATTTTTCCGGCACCATGCGGCTCGATGTTTCCGCAGGCATCGGCAAATTGCTGGCCCATATCCGCGAAAATAAAAACGGACTACTCGCTTTCTACCCTTCGGATAAAAAAGCCTACACGCACGTCAACCCCGTGCTTGGCGCAACCCGGCTGGGCATGCCTTTTCCCTTTTCCCTGAATGAACTCGTCAACGTCATATTTGGCGATTTTTCCGGTCTGGTGCCGGAAACACATGGCGAAACCGGGCGTGACAAAACCAATTTTGTCTACCGAATCGACGACAGTCTGGTGACCCGGATCACCCTCAACGAAACAGGTCGTCCGATTCTGCTTGAAGGACGGACCACCAACGCGTATGAGTCTGCCCATACATGGCGGATCAAGATCAATACCTATGAAGAAGGGGAAGGCGGAAAAGCCCCCCTGCCCGACAAGCTGACCCTGACTCTCGACAACGGGGAAAAGGGCGTCTTGCGCGTCAAGTCGCGGGAGCTTAAACAGGCCCCATGGTCTGCCCGGTCCATCGGCCTTGAATTGCCGCAAGGTGTCGAGACAATACGGCTGGACAACGGATTTTGGCCCGCTGAAAACGGGGATATCCCCATCGTATATGAGGATAAGTCATGAGTGAAACACCAAAAAAAGAGCCGGTCATGGATATTTTCCTGCTCGGTCTCAAGACATGGTTAGCGGAAATCAAGTGGCTGGGCACGTCAGTCCTTGGCCGTTATGAAATCAGCAGACTTGAAAAAGAACTCAATCGGGAATATGGCATCCTCGGACGCATCGCGGAACTGCCCAGAGGGAAGAAGAAGGACAAGGAACTCTGCCTGAAACAGATAGCGTTCCTCAAAGAAGAAATAGAGACGCTGAGAAGCGAACTCGCAGGTGACCGCGAAGAGCGCATGAAAAATTTGCGTAACCGCAACACCTGAACCGGGAGTAAGTATTGTGAGCAAGACCATTGTTATCGGCTCCGACCACGGAGGCTTCAACCTCAAGCAAGTTATCATCAAGGCCTTGAAAGAGTGGGGCTATGAGGTGGAAGACGAAGGCCCGGATTGCCTCGATTCCTGCGATTATCCTCTCTTTGCCGCCAGGGTTTCCGACAAGGTCAAGACGGACGGAACCAAGCTGGGCGTGCTCATCTGCGGCACAGGTCAGGGCATGACCATGACCGCCAACCGCATGGGTGTGCGGGCAGCTCTGTGTACCAACGAATTTCTCGCCCGCATGGCACGCGAACACAACGATGCGCGTATCCTCTGCCTGGGCGAACGAGTAACCGGTCAGGGGCTGGCCCTGGGGATACTCAAGGCTTTTCTGGAAACCGAGTTCGGGGGCGAGCGGCATCAACGGCGCATCGACCTCATTGATACTGTCTCCAAATAAAACATTTTAGAAAGGGTTTATCATGCCGAATCAGACGGACAAAACCATTGCCGTGGTCAAGGGACTGATCATGGATGGTGTTGCCAGGGCCAACTCAGGTCATCCCGGCGGCGCAATGTCCTCCGCCGACTACGCCACCATCCTGTTCTCCGAATTCCTGAATTTCAATCCCGACGACTCCAAATGGTTCAACCGCGACCGGTTCATCCTGTCCGCCGGTCACGAGTCCATGCTGCTCTACAGCCTGCTCCATCTCAATG
>JAFLJW010000072.1 GCA_022712815.1 Pseudodesulfovibrio sp.
GCATCCGGGTCGGTGAGGAGAGGTCGTCGCAACAACGCGGCGGCCAGGATGATGAGAGAGACTGTAAGTGCATCGTACATGATTTTCTTAAAGCATCAGACGTGCCAAAACTATTTGATAATAATTTCAATGTGTTATAAACATAGAGACTTCTTGCTTTTTGTGCAATGCGCAGAAGGTTGCACATTGTTGGTGTGCAATGCTGCACATTGGCTTGCGTCGGGACCGACGCGCAGTCTTTTTGCGTGAGGTTTTGTGATTTTATTTGTAATGCCGCAATCGGCTGTTTTTTAGATTCATCCGGGGGTGAGTGCGCTTCTTCAAGAATATGTGACACGAGTCTGCCACACTTTTTTTCCCTTATTGAATATGGGACAGGAAAGGCAGGGAGAGGAAGAAAAGGTAGGTGCAAATGCGATTGGTGGAGCCGTTTGCCTTCAATCTTGAACTGTCAAGCTCGCAGCTCTTTTCATTAAAAACCACTTGCCAGCATTGAAGTTCTAGCTTTGATTCTCAGCCTTGAGCTGACCGCAGGCGGCCTTGATATCCGCGCCCATGGAGCGGCGGATAAAGGCGGTGAGACCGTGATCCCAGAGGCGTTTTTCAAATGCTTCAACCTTGTCCCGGTCCGGTGCGCCGTAGGGCATGCCTTCGGTGGCATTGTAAGCGATGAGGTTGATCTTGCCTTTTTTGCGGTCAACCAGACGGGCGAGCTGGTCGGCTTGCTCCATGGAATCGTTGACGTCTTTCAAGAGCAGGTATTCAAAGGTAATGCGTTCGCGCTGACGCATGGGGTACGCCTTGATGGCTGCCATGAGATCGTTAAGATGCACCTTGGCGGCCTTGGGCATGATCCTGGCGCGTAGCTCCTGAGTGGGGGCGTGCAGGGAAATGGCAGGCAGGGCCACTTCAAGGTCGCCGAGAATCTTGAGTTTGTCCGGGAAACCGACGGTGGAGACGACCGAGCGTCGCCATGAAAGGGACAGGCCCCGTTCGCAGGGCAGGTCGGTCAGGACCTTGATCAGGATATCGAGGTTGAGGAGCGGCTCGCCCATGCCCATGAACACGAGGTTCTTGAGCGGGTTCATGTCGTGGTCTTCGAGGTACTGGCGGCCTACCAGAATCTGGCCCATGATTTCGCCATAGGTCAGGTTGCGCTCGAATCCGAGCTTGCCGGTACTGCAAAAGGTGCAGGCCATGGCGCAGCCCACCTGGGTGGACAGACACTGGGAATAGCGGTCCTGCATGGGGATGAGCACGGTCTCGATGAGTTTTCCGTCATTGAGGCTCAGCAGGAACTTGATCGTCCCGTCCTTGCTTTTCTGAACCGTGACAATCTTTGGCCACGTGATACAGGCCACCCCGGCCAGTTTCTCGCGCAACGGCTTGGACAGGTTGGTCATGCCGTCGATGGCACGGACCCGTTTTTGCCACAGCCATTGCCATATCTGCTCCGTCCGAAACCGGGGCAGCTTCAAATCATCGGCCACAAAGGCTTCGAGGTCATTTTTTGTCAGTTCAGTTAGGTTCTGCATGGCGAGTCCGTTGTGTACGGCATGGCCGGATGTGTCAAGTAGGCGGACGTGGACTTGTTGCATGGAAAGATGAGTCCGGGCCGGGAAGATTATTCTTCCCGGCCCTTATGTTGCGGGCTGCCTAAGGGCGGCTGCCGGGGACGTAATCACCGGGATAGAGGGTCTCGAAACCCTGACGAATCTTTTTCACGTATGCTTCGTCGCGCTGGGTCGGGTCGCTGTAGCGCGGGTCCTTCATCATTTCGCGGAGCTGTTCACGGCTCAATTCTTCGCCATAGCCCCGACTGGAGCCTCGGAAACCGCCTTCGAGCACCAGAGGCGCGATCTTGGCAAAGGCACTGATGACGACTGCGTGGTCGCCTGCCTTGGTTTTGTCCAGGGCGTTCAACAGTTCCTGGCCACCGATGGCCTCGGCAGCGCGCATGGCATTGTCGAGCATGTGGGGCGTGTCGCCGCGATGGACGGCGCGCAGGGATTCCATTTCGCTGTCACGGAGCTGGCTGACCCCGGCCTCCAGATTGCAATGGGTATCCATGACAATGGGCATGAACCATTCGTACAGGCCGGAAACCTGCTTGCCGTTCAGGCCCAGTTCGTGAGCCTTTATCTTGAGCGCGCCAAGCAGCTCTTCCCTGACGGCAAAGCCTTCGGGCATTTCCATGTCCGGCAGCTCGTAGCCATCGGCTCCTTCGGGACGGCCCAAGGCGGCGTAAAAGGCGTCAAATTCTTCCGGGGCTTCGCCCTCGCCGGGCATGCGGATATAGCCGTCAGGACTCTTGCCGAGCATGCGCTGGGCGTGGACCAGAGCCTTCACGGCCTCATCCTTGGTCTCGTATTTTTCCAAGGCCGGATGGTCTCGCAGGAATATCTCGGCCTCAGCGCCGTCTTCGTCGAGCTGTTTGACTTTCCACTCTTCTGGAAGGGTCATCTGCCATTTCTTGTTGCTGTTTTTTTGGGTCATCGTTTTGTCTCCTTGTTGAGGAAGTTGGTTTCGTTGAGCATGTGTTTCACATGCAGGATCAGGGATCGGCGGCCCTCGTTGAACTGTGTCCGCCCGGAATCAGTGGAAAAGGTGGAGCGCAGGAAGCACCCTCGTTTTTCCAGATCGTCCATTATGGTCTGGCCGTCAGCGGACTCGAAAATCCGCTTGTAGGCATG
>JAFLJW010000073.1 GCA_022712815.1 Pseudodesulfovibrio sp.
TTCTGGAAACCGAGGGCCTCGACGAATTGGCCGGACTGCCATTCTCACGCCTGCCCCATCCGTCATACAAAGAGCGTATTCCGGCAGCAAGCATGATTCAGACCAGCGTGACCACCCATCGAGGCTGTGCCGGAGGGTGCTCGTTCTGCACCCTCGCCCTGCATCAGGGACGAAAAATCAGATCCCGCAGCAAGCAATCAATCCTCAATGAAGTGAAGCAGATAACAAAAGTAAAAGGGTGGACCGGAAGCATCAGCGATGTGGGTGGCCCAAGCGCGAACATGTGGGGAGCGCATTGCGCCACGGATGCATCCGTATGCAAACGGGCGAGCTGCCTGACCCCGGCCATCTGCAAGCACTACAAGGTAGCGCAGACCGATTTTGTAAACCTGTTGCGAAGCGTGTCCGATGTGGAATCGGTCAAGCATGTCCGGGTTGCCTCGGGCTGGCGCATCGACCTTGCCCTGACTGATATGAAGGCATTGACCGGTATGATTCGGGAGTTCGTGGGCGGACAGGCCAAGGTCGCACCGGAACATCAGGTCGATCACGTATTGGCACTGATGCGCAAGCCGGGCTTTGCGACTTTTGAAAAATTTCTGCATCTGTTTTCCAAGGAATCACGGAAGGTTGGAAAACAGCAATACGTCATTCCCTATCTGATGAGCGCGTTCCCCGGCTGCACGGATGACGACATGCGCTCACTTGGCGACTGGCTCAAATCCCAGGGCTGGAAACCGGAGCAGGTACAATGCTTTATCCCCCTACCGGGAACGGCTGCGGCAGCCATGTTCCACGCAGGCACGGACCTCAAGGGCAATCCCATCTACATAGCCAAGACCGATGCCGAGCGACTACGCCAACACGCCATTCTGATCCCAACCACAGGCCGTCCGCCCAAGGGGCGCAATGGGAAAGGGTCTCATAAACCTCAGTATCGTTCGGGTAAAAAACGGGGATAGACAGGTTACGGAATCAACGACAACAAGGCCTGAACCAGTCGTTTGTCATCAAAATATGGCGCACTCGACTCCGTTACCAACGGACAGTCGATCACTTCAACGCCCAGTTTTTCGACAGCATTTATATCCAGTCCGCCCGGATATTCTCCGCCGCCACTATCCACGAGGACAAACCCCAGCGCACTTGCTGCGTTTGGCGCACCGCTGGCTATCAAGTATTCCTGCAACCTGGCGACCTGCTCCGCAACGCTGTGGCCGATCAATTCCGGGTCATGGGTAGGATTGGGGATAAAGACCTTCGGGCATCCGCTTGCGGCCACGGCCTTGCCCACGCCTCGCGGCAACAGATTTGCCACCACACTCGAATAGAAACTGCCGATGGGATAACAGATGAGATCGGCTCCGGCGATGCGCTCGTGCATGGCGTCCGAGATGGTGACTGCAACAGGCTCCCGGTCAGCAAGGCTCCCGGTCAGCCAGACCTGCCTGATCTTTGATGTCAGGGGGGCCGCTTCCTTGCCGGTCAGCAGGTGTTGCCCCACGATAACGGAACCATCAGCCAGTTCAGCCGCCAGATGCAGGTTTGCGTTCACCACCGGACGGACCACCCCGCGGATGCAGGCCAACTCGGAAAAAGCCGTAAGCACCGGTTCGAGCCTGTTGTTGTTCGCTACGCGCCCAGCCGTAAGAATGATGTTGCCGACGCTCGCCCCCCGCAAGTCGAAATCTTCCTGCATTATGTCCAGGAATTGCCGTAAATGGGTACGAATCACCATGCGTTTGGGTTCCGGGACAAGGTCGATCAACACATGCTCACCCGTGGCCAGACGCTCAAGTTCCGTACGCAAGGCCTCACGAGAATCGTTTCTGGACAACCGGTAGGTGAAGAGCGCGAATATCTCCCGATTCCCAGCCACGGACAGATCAGCCAAAGCCATGAGCCGGTTGCGGATATCGCCAATGGCCAGCATCCCAAAGGCTTCGCGGATAACGGCAGAGCTTCCGCCGGAATCAAATGGTGTGATGATGTGAATGGAGTTATGCGTATGGTCAGAAAGCACGCGCGACACTCCGCGCAGGGCCGTGCCGCCACTGAAGAACAGGACTCTTGGGCCGTGTTCCGGTGACCTTTCATCCCGCCCAGATTTGACGGAATCCGATGTTTTCGCTTCGCCTGCATTGCCAGTGGGGACCATTTAACCTCTCCATTTTCAACTCATGCAAGTATACAATGCCTGTGAGGCAAAAAGCAACGCCCAAAACTGGCAATGCAATGACAAAGAGTGACGATGTAATTGCGTTGTTGCGTGAAATAATATCTACTGGCATAAATGTCTGTCTGCTCGAATTGGTACCGGAAAGTGCCGGAATCTGTTGACTTCCCTATCCGCAATTGAGGGAATGAGACTTCTTGAGTTGCTCACCATTAAACACCTTGTGACATTTCACGGGAGTCCTCATGCTTCGTTTTTCAGATATTCGAATCAAGCCCAAGCTCATTTTTCTGTTCATTGCCACAGGCATCATACCACTTGGACTTGTCGGTCTTTTCGGAAATATGCTCACTGTCAATTCGTTGATGGAAAAATCATTCACCCAACTGACCACTGTTCAGATTATCCATATAGGACAGGTCGAGGATGCCTTTCGGGAACGCTTTGATGACATAGAAATCCTTGCCAACACCCAGCGGATTCGTGACCTTTTGGATAATCTGAAATCATATTCGGAAACAATGGGAACCCTGCCTTCGGCAGCCCTGAATGTCGAGACCTCTCAATACGTTGCTCTTCATAATCGCTACACTAAGGCCTTTAAAAAATTTACCCATAAATACGGGTATCATGACCTGTTTATCATTGAAGCCAAGTCCGGGCAGGTCCTGTTCAACTTGGTCGGGGAAGACGACCTCGGCACCAATCTGAGGACCGGCCCTTTCAATAACAGCAACCTTGCTGTATTATGGAATAAAGTGGTCAGGACCGGAAACACTTCGCTAGTCGATTTCGCTCCTTACGAACCAAGTGGCGGCAAGCAGGTAGCGTTCATAGGTGCTCCCCTCAGGAATGACAGCGGCACCATCATCGGTGTACTCGCCTTGCAGATGACGCCGGAATTCATCACCTCCATCATGGATACCCGTGAGGGAATGGGAGAGACGGGAGAATCATACCTCCTCAACTGGCAGGAAAAAACCAACAGATTCGAGTTGCGAAGCAACCTGCAAACCATGGGAAATGGGGAATACGTAATTGGCTACTCTCTCGGCAGAACTCTCGCCTACTGGAAAGATGCCGTCAAAAAAGGTCGGTCTGGCGGGTATGATTCTTATGATGACAGCACAGGGAAGATAGTTCTGGTCGCTTACAACAAACTGGACATCCCCGGCCTGAACTGGTTCCTCATCTCCAAGATTGACAAATATGAAGTCACTGCCCCGGTCCGTGCTATCGTATACAAGACAACGATTATCGCCGGAATCCTGATTGTACTGATTGCCCTTGGCGCATGGTTGCTGGCGCAATCCATTACCCGCCCCATTGTGGAGGACATGCTGTTCGCCGAGGACATTTCCAAAGGCCGGCTGGACACAACGCTACGCCTTGAACAAAAGGACGAATTGGGCCAGCTTGCCCGGGCCCTGAACTCCATGGCCCGCAATCTCCACGAGCAACACTGGCTCAAATCGGGCAAGGAAGGACTCGACGACAAGATGCGCGGCGAGCACAGTGCTCTTGATCTTGGCAAGCGATTCGTGAAGTTTTTCATCTCCCATATGAATGCCCAGATCGGAGCCTTGTACGTCAACAATAAAGAGACCCTTGAATTGACGGCAAGCTATTCCTTTACTGATCGCAAGGGAAATTTCAACTCGTTCAAAGTTGGTGAGGGCATGGTCGGACAGGCTGCCCTGGAAAACGAGATTATTTTCTTCTCTGATGTCATGGACGAAGCACCCGGCATCAACTATGGCGCGGGGGAAAAAACCCCATCCAATTTCATGATAGTCCCCATATCCTTCGAGGGCATAGTCTTTGGCGTTCTGCTGATCGGCTCAGTGAATCCTTTCACCCAAATTCAAAAACGTTTCGTGGACCAGAATATCGAGAACGCGGCTGTCTTGTTCAATGCCGCCCAATCACGGGAGACTATCCGCGACCTGCTTTCAGCCGCCCAGGACCGGCAGAAGCAACTCCATCTGGCCAATGAAGAACTTGAGGAACAGACCAAGGCGCTCAGGGAGTCCGAAGCCGAATTGCAGGCGCAGCAGGAAGAACTGCGTGTCACCAACGAGGAACTGGAAGAGCAGACCAAGGCACTCAAGGAATCTGAAACCGAGTTGCAGGCGCAACAGGAAGAACTGCGCGTGACCAACGAGGAACTGGAAGAACGCACTCAGGCTCTGGAGCAGCAAAAATACGCCATCAGGAAGAAAAACGCCGATCTGGTCAAGGCCAAGGAAGTCGTCAAGCAAAAGGCGAGTGATCTGGAAATCGCCAGCAAATACAAGTCGGAATTTTTGGCAAACATGTCCCACGAGCTGCGCACCCCGCTCAATTCCATTCTCATCCTCTCCCAGTTGTTCGGCAACAACAAGGACGGCAATCTCTCGGACAAGCAAATTGAATCGGCCAAGGCGATTCATTCCTCCGGTTCGGACCTGCTCACTCTCATCAACGAAATACTGGACCTGTCCAAGGTCGAAGCGGGCAAGGTCGAACTGGTCATCGAAGATATCAAAATCGAAGACATGGTTTCGGACATCAACCGAATGTTCGGGGACATGGCTGCCAACAAGGGCGTTGTCTTCAATATTTCCGTGGCCGATGGCATGCCGAAAACCGTCAAAACGGATTCCCAGAGAGTACAGCAGGTACTCCGAAACCTGCTTACCAATGCCTTCAAATTTACCAACGAAGGACAGGTTGCCCTGACAATCTCCCGCCCCATCAAGGAACAGACTCCCAAGTGGCTGACACGCAAGACGGCTGTATCTTTTGCGGTCCGCGACGAGGGTATCGGTATCCCCGACGAGCAGCAGGCTGCCATTTTCGAGGCCTTCCAGCAGGCCGATGGTAGCACCAGTCGCAAATACGGCGGTACAGGACTCGGCCTGTCCATATCCAAGGAACTGGCCAAGCTTCTGGGCGGAGCCATCTATCTGGAGAGTTCCGAAGGCAAGGGCAGTACCTTCACCATTGTCCTGCCCGAAGAGTATACCCTGGCAATGCCCATAGATGAGGGAGAGGAAGCCGCAGCCCGGACGGATGCGATCATGGACCGGATCGGGGCAGAGCCTGAAACTTCACCGAATACAGAGCCGAAAAAACAAGTGGCCGAAGTGACCATGGATGAGAAGCGGGCAACCGCAGCCCGACTACAGGGTGGAGAGATCACGGATGATCGCAAATCAGTCTCACCGGAAGACAAAAGCCTCCTGATCATTGAAGATGACACCCATTTTGCAAAAATCATGCGGGACTTTGCCCGTGAACGCGACTTCAAGTGCATCGTTGCCGAAGACGGCGAAACGGGTCTGCACTTTGCCGATTACTACAAGCCAAGTGCCATCATTCTCGACATAGGCCTGCCCGGCATCGACGGCTGGACCGTCATGGAACGGCTCAAGGACAACCCGGGCCTGCGTCATATCCCGGTCCACTTCATGTCCGCCGCTGACAGCTCGCTCGAAGCCATGCGCATGGGTGCCGTGGGATTTCTTTCCAAGCCGGTGAGCATGGATAAGATCGAGGACGCTTTTTCCAGAATCGAAAACATCATTTCCAGACCCGTGTCCAAACTCCTGCTGGTGGAAGACGACGACATCCAGCGCGACAGCATTCATCAACTGATCGGGGCCGAAGATGTGGAGACCACTGCGGTCGCCACCGGAGCCGAGGCCTTTGACCTCCTGAGCAAGGGAATCTACGATTGCATGATTCTCGACCTCGGCCTCTCTGACATGTCCGGCTTTGATCTGCTGGAAAAAATTCGCCAGAGCGACGCATCAGCGCGGGTTCCCATCATTGTCTACACAGGCCGCGACCTGAGCCAGGCAGAGGAAAAACAACTCCAGAAATACACCGAATCCATCATCATCAAGGGCGCCAAGTCGCCTGAGCGACTGCTGGACGAATCCGCCCTGTTCCTGCACCGGGTGGAGGCCGATCTGCCCGCCGACAAGCAAAAAATTCTCAAGATGGTCCACGACAAGGAGGCCGTGCTCTCCGCCAAAACCATCCTTCTGGTGGATGACGACATGCGCAACGTCTTTGCCCTGTCCAGCGTGCTTGAAGAAAAGAGCATGAAGGTGATCATCGCCAGAAACGGCCTCGAAGCCATTGAAAAACTCAAGAACAACAATCAGGTGGATCTTATACTCATGGATATAATGATGCCACAGATGGATGGGTACGAGGCCATGCGCGAGATTCGCAAGAGACGCAAATACGCAAAACTTCCCATCATTGCCCTGACCGCCAAGGCCATGAAGGGCGACCGCGGCAAATGCATTGAGGCCGGAGCCAATGACTATCTCGCAAAACCGGTCAATACCGACAAACTCCTCTCCATGCTGAGGGTCTGGTTGTACTGATGACACTTGATTCCGACCTGATCGAAAATGAACGCCTGGAAATCAAGCTCCTGCTTGAGGCCATCTTCCTGAAATACGGATACGACTTCAGGAACTACGCCTGTGCCCATACCAAACGGCGGTTGCAACACCGGCTGATGATAGACCAGTTGGAGAGCTACTCCCAGATGCAGCACATGCTCATCCACGACGAAACATTCTTCAACAGACTGCTCCTGGACCTGTCCATCAACGTCACCGAGATGTTCCGCGACCCCTGGGTCTATGCCAAGGTGCGCGAGTTGGTTGTCCCGCATCTCAAGACTTATCCGTACATCAAGATATGGCACGCCGGATGCTCGGCAGGACAGGAGGTCTATTCCATGGGTATTCTCATGGAAGAGGAAGGGATCAAGGACCGCACCCAGATATATGCCACGGATTTCAACGAGATGATCCTTGAAAAAGCCAAGGAAGGCATCTACCCCATGGATGCCATCCGCGAGTACACGACCAACTATCAGAAGGCAGGAGGCAAGCAATCCTTTTCCGACTATTACACGGCCAATTACGAAAATG
>JAFLJW010000074.1 GCA_022712815.1 Pseudodesulfovibrio sp.
ATCAAGCAGCACTGCCACCAGAGGCGATGCTCCCGCGGCCTCCTTTCTTGAGGGCAACCACGGATATAAGCCACCCAGCCAGGTACTCCCGCTTTGTCCCGTTTCGTTTGACCGCAAAACTATGAACTGCTTTTAAGCTGCTCCCGCCATCGCGAGGCGTTGTAAGGGAAAGCAAAAACGATGTGGTTAGTTTTGACTTGAAAGGCTCCTCCGATACCGTATGCACTTGCCTTTTCTTCCAACTTTACTTCCGTGAATTGCACCAGCGATTAAGATTACTTTGGGTTAGAAGCCGACCAAGAGGGAAAAGAGGCTTTTGTGGACGAAACCCGAAAGAGCATTATAACAATCCTCCCCATACGGAAAGGGAGCGCCTATACCTTTCATGGCTGGGAGCGATTCCTCTTGGATCGGATTCTTGACCAAAGCACCCTGCGGCCAAGTTTGGAAAGGGGCTTTTTTTAGTCCCTTTTTTTGCCCCAACAAAAAAACGGACCCCGCCCGGGGAGGGCTGCCTTTAGGCATCTTCTTTCTTTGACTTTTCTTCCTCTTTTCTTCTCTTTCCATCTTCATGTTTAGTGAAGATAGAGAGGCAGCCCCGTGTGACAACTTTTTGGGAGAAGTACGCTCAACCCGGATGAGCCCAAAAAAAGATCAAGCCCTCGCGTATTTACTATGCGCGAGGGCTTGATCTTTTTGCATCAATACAGCAACCGGGCCTTTGTCAACAGCCAAAGGCGGTTTCTCCTCTCTTACCCTCGCATCACATCTTCCGCGATCATGCCGTCGTGCAGCTTGATGATCCGTCCGGCTGCCTGTGCCACGTCCTTGTCATGTGTGACCAGAACTATGGTCCGGCCTGTGTCATGGACGGTATGGAAGAGCTTGATTATTTCCTCCGAGGTGGCGGAATCGAGCTGTCCGGTGGGTTCATCGGCAAGGATGATATCCGGTTCGTTGAGCATGGCGCGGGCCATGGCGACCCGCTGTTGCTGACCGCCGGAGAGACGTGACGGGTTGAAATCCATGCGATCGGCAAGGCCGACCTGTTCAAGCAGAAGTTCGGCCCGGGCCAGGAGTTCGGAATGTGGTTTGCCGGAATAGAGTCCAGGCAGGATGACGTTTTCAAGGGCCGTGGCGTAGGGGATCAGGTAGAAGGACTGAAAAATGAAACCAAGGGATTGATTGCGAAAGTCAGACTGGCTGTCGTCATCGAGGTTTGCGGTATCCTGACCGAGGAGTTTGTAGACTCCGGCTGTGGGGCGATCAAGCAGACCAATGAGATGCAGCAAGGTGGATTTACCGGACCCGGAGGTGCCTTGCAGGGCCACGAATTCGCCTTGGACGATGTCGAGGGTGATCCCTTTGAGCACCTTGATACCGGGTTCGGCATCGCCGTTCTTTTTTTCGGACCCGTGGAAAAAGGTCTTGGTGATGCCGGAAAGGTGGATGGCTGGAGCGGTCATGCTAGTCCTTCTTTTTAACCTTGGAGCCGGGCAGTACGAGTTGGGTGGCGACCACATCGCCTTTGGAGAGTCCTTCGAGCACTTCGCTCATTTCCAGACCAACAAGACCTAGTACCGGTAATACTTCGCGGGGTTCTATCTTCGGGTCTGTGACCACGAAGCAGACCTGACGATTGGACACCCATTTGAGGGCGGTATTAGGCACGACCAGAACATCATGTTTGGTTTTGACGATGATCTTACATTGGGTGGTCATTTCGGGCCGGAGCCACTGAGCCTCTTCCTTGGTGACTTTTATCAGGGTGCGGTAGTAGACGATATTGTCGCGGATTTCCGGCTCCGGGTAAATGCGGTCCACAACTCCCTTGAAGACCTTATCGCGGAAGGCATCGACAGTGTACTCGACAGGCAGGCCGATGGAGACGCGCCCGACATCGGTTTCGTCAATATAAATCCACATCTCAAGACGCAGGGGATCAAGTATGGTGATGAGATTGGAGACCGACAGACCGGAGACGATGGTCTCGCCTTCCTGAGCCGCCACATGGCTGACAACGCCATTGATGGGGCTGTAAATTTTGGTGTAGGAAAGCTGGATATTGAGGGTCTCAAGTTTGGCGCGGGACGAGGCCACACCGTGACGAGCCATCTCGGCATCCTGGTAGGCACTGTCCAGAGCGTCCTGGGCTTCAAGTTTTTGCTGTACCAGAGAGCGGGTGCGGGGGAGGGTCTTTTGAAGATAAACAAGTTTTGCCTGATCAAGATGGAGGTTGGCCGAGGCCTCGGCAATGCGGGAACGCAATTCGCGGCTGTCGATCTCGGCGACAAGGTCGCCCGTTTTGACCTGATCGCCGACCTTGACCGGTACGGACTTAAGCTCTCCTGTTGCGCGGGTGCCGATCTTGACCTGAGCACCGACCTGAGCCTTGACGATGCCAGTGGCTTCCAGAACTTTGGTCACAGTCCCTCTTTCGATAGTCACTGTCTTGATGACCTTGATCTTTCCTGAAGATTGCCCACCAGTGAAATACCAAATACCACCGCCGGTTATAAGCACCGCAATGAGAATGAAGATGAGTTTTTTCATGGGGTCTCTATTTCTTTTCCTGTTCTATTTTCTGATGCAACACTTCTGAGAAAGGAGGGATTTCACTCCGCTTGCGCCGCATGTAAATATCACGAAACGTCGTGACTTTAAACGAGAATCCGCAATCGGCTCTTAGCCAGTCGCCCTGGTAGTAAAGTGACTTGCTTGGATAATTTTTACATAAAGGCAAACGGGATTCATAGCATGTGCAAAAATTGTCATCACCCAGTTTGGAACAGGAAAAAACAAGCGGCCCGGTATCGTCCTTACCAACGATATCAAACCGGGCGTGTTCCGGTTCCCGTTCACAGAGTTTTCTGAATTTTCGTTTGCTGGTCAGCCAGCGTCCACCGTCCTTGAGCAGGATGTTTTCACAACATCGACCACACCCCTTGCACTGGCCGGTAATCTCCACTTTCCGGCGCAGGACCAGAGACCTGAAGCGGCGGAACAGCCCGGTGTAGAACTTGAGAGAGAACATGGGTCAGCCTCCCAGTTCCTCGATCCATTTTCTGATGGGCGTTTCCATGATTTCCCGGATTTCAGCGAGGCGGGCTTTTGACTCGGACTCAAACCTGAGGACCAGTGCGCCTTGGGTGTTGGAGGCCCGGACCAGCCCCCAGCCGTCTTCAAAGACCACGCGTGCGCCGTCCATGTCGATGACGTTGAAGCGTTCCTTGAAGTATTTCTGGGCGCGACGAACCACCTCGAACTTGATGGAGTCGTGGCAATCCATACGGATTTCCGGGGTGTTGTGGGTCTTGGGCCAGTCCGAAAGATAGGTGGAAAGCGGCTGGTCGGACCGGCTCATGATTTCCACCAGCTTGAGGGCACCATATGTGGCGTCGTCAAAGCCGTGGTAGCCGTGGAAGAAAAACATGTGGCCTGACATCTCTCCGCCGATAGCTGCCCCGATTTCGAGCATTCGGGCTTTGACGATGGAATGGCCGGTGATGCACATTTCTGATTTACCGCCGTGATCTTCGATATCCTTGAACAAAAGATGGCTACATTTGACGTCCGCCACCACGGATGCACCGGGCAGCTCCCTGAGCAGGTCGCGGGCGTAGATGGCAAGGAGTTGGTCACCAAACATGAGCTGCCCCATCTCGTCCACCGCGCCGATGCGGTCGCCATCGCCGTCCAGTCCAACGCCAACCTCGGCCCCGACCTCGACCACTTTGGCCTTGAGGTCTTCCACATATGCCTCGATCACCGGGTCCGGGTGATGATTGGGGAAAGTACCGTCAGGGTCGCAATAGAGGCGGACGACCTCGGCCCCGGCAGCTTCCAGAATATCGGCGGTCATGTCGCCTGCCACGCCGTTGCCGCCATCCACCACGACCTTGACCGAACGGGACAGGGTGACGCGGGAGAGCAGGTCTTCCTTGTAGGTGGGGATGATGTCATGACGGGAAATCAGGCCGCTGCCTGTGGGATATTCTCCGGCAGCCATGATCTCGTAAATTTTTTCGACTTCATCGCCGTAGATGGTGGACTGGTCTCCCCAGACCTTGAATCCGTTGTACTCGCTGGGATTATGGCTGGCCGTGATCATGACTCCTGCAAAGTACCCAAGGTGCTTGGCCGCGAAATAGAAAACCGGCGAAGAAAGCTGGTCCAGACAGACCACATCCACGCCGACCTCGGCCATGCCCTCGCTCATGACCTGCTGGTAGAGGGGCGAGCTGGCCCGACAATCGTGGCCCACCAAGGCCCTGTCCCACCCGTTTTGCCTGAAATATGTACCACAGGCCCGGCCAAGTTCCTTGACCCACTCGGCATCAAAATCTTCATCCACGATGCCGCGAATGTCGTAGGCCCGAAAAATCTGTTTGTTAATCTTTTTCATTGTTTGATTCACTTTGTTGCACTTATTATCAATTATATATGAAATAGACTGCTTTTTAATCCGATCTTTCTTGACCTAGCCCCACAATGTGCCTACTTCTGACTCATTATGAATTGGGACTGGGAAAAATTACAAAAGCAGCAACAGGGGCGTCCCGGCGGCAAGCCGCCGAGCTTCGATGACTTTCAGGAGCAGTTTGACAAATTCAAAAAGTTCAAACTGCCCGGATGGAAACTCATCGTACCAATTTTCGTTCTGCTCTGGCTCGCGTCAGGGTTCTACATCGTAGAGCCTGACGAAGTCGGTGTGGAAAAGCTCTTCGGAGCTTTCAAAACTATAACCACCGCCGGGCCGAATTACCACATTCCGTATCCGGTGGAAAGCGTAGAGACTCCGAAAGTCACGCAAATCCGACGCATTGAGTTCGGTTTCAGGACAGCGGCCTCCCGCTCCAGAAACCAGAACTTCCAGCAAGGTGTCAGCAGTGAAGTGAAAGGAGAGTCCTTGATGCTCACCGGCGACGAGAACATCGTCTCCGTGCAGTTCATTGTTCAATACATGATCAAGGATGCCAAGAATTATCTGTTCAATGTCAACGATCCGGAAAAGACCCTGGCCCACGCAGGTGAAGCCGCCATGCGCGAGATCATCGGCAAAGGCAAGATCGACGACGCCCTGACCACAGGGAAGCAGGAAATTCAGGCCGAGACCCGCGAACTGATGCAGCACATTCTGGATCTGTATAAGACCGGCCTCTCCATCGTGGCCGTGCAGATGCAGAACGTCCATCCGCCGGAAGAGGTGGTGGACGCCTTCAAGGACGTTGCCAGCGCACGTGAAGACAAGAGCCGTTTCATCAACGAAGCCGAGGCCTACCAGCGGGATATCCTGCCCAAGGCGCGAGGTGAAGCAGCCCGTATCGTCAATGCCGCACAGGCATACAAGGAAGCCAACATCCGTCAATCGGAGGGTGATGCTGCCAGGTTCCTGTCCGTACTCAAGGAGTACAACAAGGCAAAAGACATCACCCGTCGGCGCATGTATCTGGAAACCATGGAAGCAATCATGGCCAATCCGGACACGGAAAAGCTGATAATGTCCGACGATGCACTCAAGCAATCCGTTCCATACCTGCCCCTGAACAAGCTGCCCACACAGGCCGCTCCCAGGGAAAAACAATAAGGCAGGTCCATATGAAAACAACTACCTTAGCAATCATCATAGCTCTCGTCATAGGCGCATTCGGGCTGACCCAGGCCGCCTTTACCGTGGACCAGACCCAGATGGCAATTGTCATCCAGTTGGGTAAACCCGTCGGCGACAAGGCCCTTGGCCCCGGACTGCACTTCAAGCTGCCCATGATCCAAAACGTGGTCTTCTTTGATGCTCGTATTCTGGATTTTGACGCCAGACCCGAAGAGATCACCACCACTGACAAGAAGTACATGAATGTGGACTCCTACACCAAGTGGCGTATCACGAACCCCCTGACCTTCTACACCAAGGTCCGCACCATCCAGGGAGCACGCGCCCGACTGGACGATATCGTCCGCTCTCAGTTGCGCGTGGCACTGGGTCGCTACACCCTGATCGAAGTGGTCTCCCACAAACGTCAGGAGATTATGGACGCAGTCACGGTCAAGTCACAGGAACTGCTCGAGCCCTACGGCATCGAGGTTGTTGACGTACGCATCAAGCGCACCGATCTGCCAGCAGAAAATGCCCGTTCCATCTTTGGCCGCATGAAAGCCGAACGTGAACGTCAGGCCAAGCAGTACCGTTCCGAGGGTCGTGAGGCTTCGGCCAAGATCAAGGCCACCGCAGACAAGGAAAGAACTATCCTCCTGGCTGATGCGGGCAAACAAGCCGAGATTACCCGAGGTGAGGGCGAGGCCACGGCCACCAAGATATACGCCGATGCACTCGGCCAATCCCCGGAATTCTATGACTTCACCAGGAGTCTCGAAGCCTATCGTAAAAGCTTCAATAGCAATTCCAGATTCATCCTCACTCCAAAAAGCCCCTTCCTGAAGCACATGCAATAAGACCTCTTGCGTAAAACAAAGAAAGGATACGGTTCACCGATCGGTGAATCGTATCCTTTCCTTTTTGGAGAATTGCAGTAAGTTGATAAACATCCTTGACAATCTCGGGAGATTCTCCCAATCTATGCAGGAGATTTTCCCGATTGACTCGGAAATGGTATAGTGTCTATATCGACCCCGGGGAAGTGTTCCTAAATTTGTGTTATACGGTTTGTTGTCATTGATTTATGCATAGGCCGTTGCCTACTGGCGACACAACTAATAGCCACAGCATGATAAGGAGTCCGTCATGCCCAAAAAGAAAAGAACGTGCGATGAAGCACAGTTGAAATGGTTTGAAGAAGCACTTGAGCGTATCAAAAAAGCCACCGGAGCACGTACCCAGGTGCAGTTGGCAGAAGTTCTAGATGTGAGACAATCCAGCATCTCCGATGCCAAACGTCGTTGCTCCATCCCTTCCGATTGGTTTTTGAAGCTGTACCGCAGCCACGGCCTTGATCCGGATTGGCTGTCAGAAGGTATTGAGCCGGTTTATATCAATGCCAACAAAGCAAAAATCCCTGCGGACACCCTGCTTCGCGAAACACCCGCTCCCTACGGCAGGATGAATTCCCGCGGTCGCGTTGTGCCCGTTTCCACCATGGCAGGAGCCGATAAGAAAGCCGCCCAGTGGGAACCCAATCCCATTGAGGAGCTCTCTGTTCCCGAATCCTTCAGCCGGCCCAAACTTCAGGTAGTCAAGATCGACTCGGCAGGCATGGAGCCCGGCATTGAGCGCGGTGCTTTCGTCGGTATTGAC
>JAFLJW010000216.1 GCA_022712815.1 Pseudodesulfovibrio sp.
GCGCCAGGGACTGCGTATATTATTATGGAAATACCCCTCGATTACCTGCTTGAAAGCTATAATTACGAGCTTCCGGAAGACCGGATTGCCCAGGAACCGGCCCATCGCCGCGATGGTTCGCGGCTGCTTGTCGTCAACCGGACGGACGACACTCTGACCCCTGCCGATTTTACCGACCTGATCGACCACCTGCCAAAAAACGCCCTGCTGGTCGCCAACAACTCCCGCGTCATTCCCGCCCGGATATTCGGCGAAAAACCCACAGGTGGGCGCGTCGAATTCCTTCTGCTCACCCCGCTGCCGCTTCTCGTACCCAAAGAAAAAAACGGCTGGCTCTCGGCCTCAGCAGAAGGATTGCTCCGCGCATCCAAGGCCCCAAAACCGGGAATGGCCATCCTTTTTTCTGACGATTTCCGGCTGGTGGCAAAGGAACCCGGACCCTTTGGCCGCTGGCAGGTTGAACTTCAGTGGCGGGGCGATCTCAAGTCCCTTTTCACGGAAATGGGCCATCTTCCCCTACCGCCTTACATCAAGCGACCAGACTCGGAAGCGGACAGAGAACGCTACCAGACCACCTATTCGGACGAATCCAAAACCGGTTCAGTGGCTGCGCCCACAGCCGGACTCCACTTCACACCCGAACTCAGGCAAAAGCTGGCGGACAAGGGATTTAGCTGGGCCGAAGTCACGCTGTACGTGGGATACGGAACCTTCAGTCCGGTGCGTTGCGCAGATATCCGGGAACACCAAATGCATCCCGAATACATCGAAGTCCCGGACAAAACCGCCCGGGCCGTACGTAAGGCCAAGGCAGAAGGCAGGCCAGTCATCGCCGTTGGCACCACCAGCGCGCGCACATTGGAAGGAATGTTCAGGGAATGTGGGGAAATCAAAAAATTTCAGGGTGAAACAAATATTTTTATCTCTCCAGGATACAAATTTAATATCATAGAAGGAATTATTACTAACTTCCATTTGCCAGAATCATCACTCATCATTATGATCTCTGCTCTTGCTGGAAGGAAAACAGTCCTCTCAGCCTATGAACATGCACTCAAAAACAACTTTCGCTTCTTCTCATATGGAGACGCGATGTTAATCAAATAGTTGCGGTTACTATCCAATTTTATAAACAAAAGCGGAGTAATTAATGTCCCGAATTGTAGTTCAGGAAGACCGGTGTAAAGGATGCCTCCTTTGTACCACTGTCTGCCCTGTAAACATCATCGTCCAGTCGGATCGGTTCAACGTCAGCGGCTACAAAGTCGCCGAAGTTCCCGAATCCGATGCGGAAAAATGTACCGGCTGCGCATCCTGCGCACTGATCTGCCCGGACGTGGCGATCAAAGTATACAGAACCCCCAAAACAAAAGGGGGCAAATAAAATGACCAAGCAACCAGAACGTATTTTCATCAAAGGAAATGAGGCCATTGCCCGCGGCGCCCTGGCAGCCAGATGCAAATGTTTCTTTGGCTACCCGATCACCCCCCAGAACGACATCCCGGAATTCATGTCCACCGAAATAATCAAGGCGGGCGGCGATTTCGTACAGGCCGAATCCGAAGTGGCCGCAGCCAACATGCTGCTCGGTGCAGCAGCGGCAGGTATTCGCTCCATGACCTCGTCCTCCTCCCCGGGCATGTCCCTGAAACAGGAAGCGATTTCCTACATGGCAGGCTCCGAGGTTCCGGCAGTCATCGTCAACGTCAACCGAGGCGGTCCCGGTCTTGGTGATATCGGCCCGGCTCAGGGCGACTACTACCAATCCACCCGCGGCGGCGGACACGGGGATTACCGTCACTTCACCCTGGCACCAGGCAATGTTCAGGAAGCCTATGACCTGACCATCCGCGCCTTTGATATCGCCTTTGAGCACCGTACCCCGGTCCTCATTCTGGCCGATGCGATCCTCGGCCAGATGAAGGAACCCATCACACCGTGGACCCCCGAAAAGATAGACGACGAAGCAGGACGCGACTGGGCCATCACCGGCAAGACCGCTGACCGCGAAAAGCGCCTCATCAAGTCCCTCTTCCTCGCGGAAGGAGAGTTGGCCGAACAGAACAAGCACCTCCAGGCCAAGTACGAATCGTGGACAAAACTGACCGAATGCGAGCAGTTCGAGACCGAAGATGCCGATCTCATCATATGCGCCTACGGCTCCATCGCCCGCATCGCCAAATCCACTGTCCGCAAGTTCCGCAAGGAAGGCAAAAAGGTCGGCCTGTTCAGGCCCATCACCCTCTACCCGTTCCCCAGCGCACAGCTCAAAGCTCTGGCAGAGCAGGACAAACGCTTCCTGACCATTGAGCACAATCTGGGCCAGATGGTTGATGATGTCCGCCTCGCCATCCGCACGGTCAGCGACTCTGACTTCTTCCCCATCTATCCCGGCAACCTGCCCACCCCGGATGAACTCGAGGAACCGATCCTCAAATGTTTGGAGGGTAAATAAATGTCTGAAATAAATGAAAAACTCGTATTCGATAAGCCCGAAATCATCATTGATCGTGCCACCCACTACTGTCCCGGCTGCCATCACGGCATCGCCCACAGGCTGGTTGGCGAACTGCTCGATGAAATGGAACTGGGCGGCAATACCCTGATGACAACCTCCATAGGCTGTTCGGTCTTCCTCTACAACTATCTCAACGTCGATGCTGTCGAGGCTCCGCACGGACGCGCTCCGGCAGTCGCAACCGGCGTCAAACGCGCCCGACCCGACCACTTTGTCTTCACCTACCAGGGTGACGGCGATCTGGCATCCATCGGCATGGCCGAGATCATGCACGCCGCCAACCGTGGTGAAAAGATATCCGTGGTCTTTGTCAACAACACCGTCTACGGCATGACCGGCGGCCAGATGGCCCCGACAACGCTCATCGGCCAGAAGACAACCACCTGCCCGAACGGACGTTGCGAAACCACCCAGGGATCGCCCATCCGCATGACCGAGATCATCGCATCTCTGGGCGGCGTGGCCTATGCGGCACGAGGTTCCCTCGACTCCGTCAAGAATATCCGCACCGCGAAAAAACACCTGAAAAAAGCCTTTGAATGCCAGACCAACGGCACCGGATTCGGATTCGTGGAACTGCTCTCCGGCTGTCCGACCAACTGGAAGATGACCCCCCTTCAGGCCAACGAGCGCATCCAAAACGACATGATCCCCTACTTCCCGCTCGGCGTGTTCAAGGACATCTCCGAAGATGGAGGTATCTGCTAATGCGTTACATAGATTCAATCATCGCAGGTTTCGGAGGACAGGGTGTCATGCTCATCGGCAATCTCCTGGCCTACGCAGGCATGAAAGACGGCCTCAATGTCACCTACATCCCGGTCTACGGCCCTGAAATGCGCGGCGGCACAGCCAACTGCACAGTCGTCCTCTCACAGGAGGAAATCGGCTCGCCCATCATCCACAGGCCCAAATCGCTCATCGCCATGAACCGCCCCTCCCTCGACAAATTCCAGACTCGCGTCGAAGATGGCGGCGTTCATATCATCAACTCGTCCCTGATCGACATGGATCTGGCCGATACCGACCGCCTCAAATGCTACGACGTTCCCTGCAACGATATCGCCGACGAACTCGGCAACACCCGCATGGCCAACATGGTCGCCATCGGAGCCTTTGTGCAAGCCACACAGATCATCTCCATTCAGGCCGTCATCGACTCCCTGGAAAACGTGATCTCCGAACGCTACCACAAGCTCATCCCGGCCAACACAAAGGCCATCCAGGCCGGAGCCGAACGCGTCAGCTAGCTGATACCCTGACATGAATAATCGCTGGGCCGTTCCTTCCTGCGAAGGAGCGGCCCAGTTCTTTTTCTGCTCCCTCTGCCAGTCCTGCCGAGTTGTCGCATCCTGCATACATAACGAAAAACATGGACACCTTACCAACACGACCCCGCCCTCAAAGAAATTCACTCGACAAGGCACTTCCTCTGATCGCAAAGACCCATTCTTGCTAAATTTTGCTCTGGCGGGTACATAGTCTGGCATGATGGTAAAAGTGGATCGCCTCTCCTATAATTTCGGGCCGCACTGGGTGCTGAAGGATATCTCCTTCTCTTTGGACAAGGGTGAGTTCCTGTTCCTGACCGGTCATTCCGGGGCAGGTAAAACCACATTGCTACGCCTGTTGTATGGCGCATTACCGGTCAATCGAGGCCGGGCACAGGTTGCCGGGTACGAGCTTAATAAATTGAAAAAAAGACAGATTCCACAACTTCGGCGCAAGGTGGGTGTGGTCTTTCAGGATTTCAAAATCCTGCCCCGGCGTACGGTGTTCGACAATGTCGCCATGGCCCTTGAGGTTCGCGGCATGCCAAGGCCCCACCTGGAACGCCGGGTACGTGCCATCGTCCGCGCCATGGGACTTGAAACCAAAAGCTACTCCATCTGCGAGAGGCTGTCGGGCGGAGAGCAACAACGCGTTGCCATTGCCCGGTCCATGGTCGCCAACCCGGAGCTGATTCTTGCGGATGAGCCTACCGGAAATCTCGATTTTGACCTGACCATGCATCTCATGGATATATTCAAACAATTCCACACCTATGGCACATCTGTCATCATGGCTACCCACAGCCGCGAGGTGCTCGATTGTGTGCCTGAAGCGCGTATTCTTCATTTGCAGGACGGTCGTATCGTCACCGATAGCGAACCCGGCCTTGAGGAGGACGTCCAGTGATCGGCCAGCTTTTTCGTCTCACCCTGCGCGGTATTGCCGATTTCGGCCTGCACCCGGTCGCCCAGCTCCTGACGCTGGTGGCCGTTGCCATGGTCACGCTCCTGACCGGCCTCATTCTCGTGGGATTGCACAATGTAAATATGGAATTGCTCAAGTCACGCGGCGAAGTGGAATTTCAAATCTACTGGAAAGCGGAGATCAAAGCCGAAGAGGTGCTCAAGGATTGGGGGGTCATAAAGGAATTGGATCACCTGAATGATTTCAAGACATTCACACCTGAAAACGCGCTGACCGAGCTTGCCGGAACCCTCGGTGAAACCGGTGATTTTTCCTGGCTGGCGGACAACAACCCCCTGCCATACTCGGCTCTGGCCTCCTTCGCTGTGCCGCCCGACGACCAAGAGGAAGGCTGGGCCGCCAAACTGCTGACTGCGCTCAACACCCTG
>JAFLJW010000205.1 GCA_022712815.1 Pseudodesulfovibrio sp.
CGACAGAACCTCAATAAAGCGGATAAACTCCACTCTCTTCGGCCCGCATCAAGGCCGGACGCAGCTTGGCATTCAGATAATCGGCGATAATCCGGCACCCCTTGGCATTGGGATGGCCGTCACGGGAATCCTGCGGGTAAATACGTGAGCCGATGTAATGGGTCAGATGCTCACTCAGGTCCAGACAAGTGATGGACTTCTCCGCGCAATAGTTTTTCAGCCGACCAAGGGTCTTCTGTTCGGCCTCACCCAGACGAATCAAGGCGTCAGTGTTTTCCATACGAACGTCATCAATACGACTGTGAACGAGATACTCGCGGGTCGGGATGAGCACTACCTGCAATTCAAAGCCGTAGCTCAGGGACAGGGATTGAATATGGGTCAGGGCTTTCTCGGCAATGACAAACCCGGCCTGAATGGCGGGGTGATCGTGATCCTGCACCACGTGCCTGAAATTTTCGGTCAGATAGAAACGAGCCCCTTCGACCTCGCACCGGGTGCAATCAGCCACGCCGCGCGCGGACAATCGTTCAAGAACCTCGCCTTCTGGCTGATCAGGCGTGGTTTCCAGACCCTTTCGCACAGCCATATCCGACGCGTGTTTGCCAGCGAGTTCCGGCAAAAGCAGGCCATCGTAGTCCGGCTTCCAGAAAGATCGGGCCAGCGGATGCGAGGACTGCCTGGCAGCCAGAAAACTCTCGTAAATATCGTTGCCGGTGTAGACGGACACCACCAGAAGTGACGGATTCATGGAGACCATATCTTCGGCAGCCATGGCATATTGCACCACGCCCCACCCTTCCATGCCAGCGTTGTAGACGGTCTTTTCGAGCATGGTCTGAAGCTGAAACGGCCAGGCCTGATCCGAGCGCACACATGCTCCATAAACTTGCGAGTCACCCACGGCCACCACATCGGCCCGGTGGGGAATGGCCGTATTGCGAAAGCCGCTTGCATCGTGTTCCAGAAAATCGGGATTTCCTCTCAGCAGGTAGTGTGGGTCCTTGGTATGACGCGGGATATCCATGGGATTTTTCCCGTCCGCCACACTCTTCATCGCTGAACTGAGAACATGCAACTGCCTTATTTTCTCGACCATTTTATGACGCATCACGATGTTGAGCTCCAATACGAAAGAATATCTGCCAGTTATGGCCGTTAATTTAATGACTATGGAGTATGGAGGTAGCAAAAGTAATGCCGATCAAAAAAAAAGCAGGGCCTCATGGCCCCGCCTGTTTTTTTTAGAAGATACAAAAATACAACAATCAAACGCTGAGAATGCCCATTTCCGGTAAAATAGAATCGTTAACCTTGTTAAGATATTTCGATGCGGCAATATTGAACTGGAAGGCATCAGTGCTTGAGGCAAGAGAATTATCGAGCATAGCCCCAACATCCCATTCATTATGATTGTACTGAAGATCGACATCCTCATTGCTTGTCTCAAAAAGGACTCCTCTTTCAATTGTATTCCGCCAGAACTGGTTGCGTTCTTCTTTTTCACCTTCTTCGCCAATGACCATTTTAATTGTATCCGCAGCATTGTCCGAAAATGGCAGATGGCCTCCGGGCAACTGAACTTCCGGGAGTTCATCAAGAAAAGCTTCATACACTGCATGCAAGCGGGTACACGCCATGAAGAATGTCGCAGGGTTATTGCGTCGTCCAAACACGTAATCCTCACCAGCATCAGGTTCATTTTCGTATTTGAATTCCCAGTTCAGATATGGCCTGTCCGGAAATGTCGCGACTCCTGCATGACCAAGCTTTGAGGCTTCGGCAAAAGACCCCTTCACTCTGGCCCAAAATGAACCATGTTTTTTTTCAATGTAATCCCCCATCCTGTTTACATCAAAATATTTCAAAGTCTTCTGATTCACCATATTGTAATCAGAGGCCATACCCGAAAACCCATAATGCGCATAGGTGTCTTGAATTACATGTGTAACAATTCCAAGTAGATGCAAGGCATAAGGCTCTTTCGCAATTCCAGCCTCAAGGGCAAGCGTAATAATATCATCAACAGCCTTATTTCCGGGTTCACCCCATAGACAGACCAAGCGTTCATCAACCGTATTTCCCTGACCCCCAGGTAAAAAATGAAAAGGTAACCATACTCTCCACTGATCCAGGCGGTTAAAATTTTCTCGGTCCAGCATGTCGTGCGCTGAAATCACTGGAAGAATATAACTCTGCTCCCCAAGCTCAACGGGCGTGGCTGATACAGCATCGTCAACAAACTGTGCAGCCGTGGCAACAGTCTTGGCCAACTCCGGCGAGAACCCGGCAATCCGTGCCACCGCGTACGTTCCGTAAAAATGCATGTCGATTTGCATAACTGCTCCCCCCATAAGTTATAGGCTGGCCGCCCCGGGATAGCTAATTCTATACATATGAACATCGGAACAGACAAGCAGACATTTTACGGGCAAAAGCCATGCCAAAAAAGGCCGACCCGAAAGAGACGTTTCTCGCCTTGACACGCCCCTGCCCTTGGAGCGTCACGGGATTGTCACCAACCGGGAAATTTTCACGATTTGAATGTTCTTTTCCCTGTGGAATTCGATGAAAAGAGTGTTCCCAACTCTTAGGCCTTGTGGTAAGTCATTTCGACCTTGCAAACATGCATCTCTTGCTGGTCGTCACAATCCCCCCTGTCGAAAATCAATCCCCTTGGAATCGGAAAAACTTTTTTCTAAACTTAATCTAGAAAAAAGTTAAATATATTGCCCTTTCTGCCAAAAACAGACTGTTGAAAACTTTTAAAAAATCTCGCTAATCACTTTCAATCGCCAAAAACTCTTAAAACACACTTGAATATGCAAAAAATACTTAAAGCCCCCCTGTACAAAATTAAAACGGTGATATATCAATACAAACACGTTCCGGCAGGTCTTTGCAGGCAAAAAGGCCAAAGCACAGACAGGAACAGAGCTTCCGGGGAGGCACCCCCTGCCACCCATCACATTACAGGAACGCATCGCCTTGGCGGAGCATCCGGAAAAAGAGGTAAGAAAGAATGAACGAGACCGCAAGGGTCTGGAAATATGTACGGGGTTTTGAGAACCTGAGCCTGTGTGACTGGCCTGGTCGTTCCACGTGCATCATCTTTCTTGGCGGCTGCAATCTGCGCTGCCCCACGTGCCACAATCACCAACTGGCCTGGGACATGCATTCCCTGCCCGCTATTGAGCCTGCACACATCAAGGCCTACCTGCGCGACCGTGCCGGATGGCTGGATGGCATCACCATTACCGGCGGCGAGCCGACCATGGTCCCCGGTGTGGGCGAACTTCTCTATGAAATCAAAAAATTCGAGCTGCCCATCAAGGTGGACACCAATGGCATGCGGCCCGATATTATTAAAGATCTTCTCCAATACAAATTAGCAGACACCTTTGCCGTGGATGTCAAAGGACCGTATGCTAAGTACCCCGCCCTGACCGGCCACGCCGTTTCAGAAAGCGCTGCCCAGGCCAACCTCGAACGTATTTTCGAAATGGCCCGGACCAAACCGGAAGCATTCTATTTCCGCATCACGCGGGTTCCGGACCTCACCGAAAGCGATATCGGAACAGCGCAGGGATATCTGCCCATTGAACATGAATTGAAAATTCAAAATTATGTGCCCCCAAGGAGGACGCCCGAGCATGCCCAAACAGATACTGAAGAGAGACGGACGGCTGGAAACGTGGTCAACTGACCGCATCGCCC
>JAFLJW010000312.1 GCA_022712815.1 Pseudodesulfovibrio sp.
ACGCCTTTCATGGCCTTGCCGAGTTTTTGCTGGAGCTGTTTTCCGACCTGGGTGACAGTGCCGGATACATCGCCAGTCATTTCATCGAGGATGATGGCAAAGGCTTCAGCCGGGGAGGTTTTCTTGTCCTTGCCGATGTCCTTGATATGGATATCCGGGAGGTTAATGCCAACAGCGTTATCTCCGAAAGCACTCAGCAGCGAACCGCCCAGATTGATTTTGCCGTTTTCGACGATGAAATTGTTGATCTGAATGGTCTTTTCAGAGCCGCTTTCAGATGGTTCGGCTTCTGATTTTTCCTTTCCCTTTTTTTCTCCGGCCACTGCTTTTTTGATATTGTTGACGATGGTCTGGAAATTGTCGGTCTTTTCGCGTTTTTCATAACTGATAATGGGCGCGTTGACGTAAATTTCTTCGATGATGATCCTGTCCGTGGTCAGGGAATCCGTGACCACCTTGATGCGAATGGTTTCGCACTCGATGGCACTGGGCATGGTGAATCCTTCGGGGTTGCCCAGATAGAATTGATTGAGCGAGCCGGAACCGGACAGGATGGAAATGTCAGCCGAGCCAAGGCGAACCTCGGTTTTGGTGAACCGCGGGCCATATTCTTCGGTGGCCATCTTGATGATGTCGCCGAGGTTGAGGATTGCGAGGACAATCATGCTGATGATAGCGACGACAAGCACACCTGCACCGATGAAGATATATTTTTTCATGAGGACTCCTTTTAGTGAATAATGGTTATCAAAGATTAAACCATTTGGGCGAGCAGGGCAACCGGGTTTTAGGAAAAAAGGGGCTATGGCAGTTTTGGAAACGGGGGCGCGGCATAGTGGCGCATCTGTTTGGTCGGTACTCCGGAAAGCCCTGCATCCATGGATGGCCCATGGTGCGGAAGGTCAATGGGGGCCTTGTCAAAAACAGAGGGGGCAAGGGAGATGCATAGCTCACTGGCCTGGGTTGCAGCGGTGTCGATGAGTTGTTTGAGTGTCGTTGTCTCATCCTCTCCGGTCACAGGGTGTTTGAACCGGATATCTTTGGCGATGGTGTCGGCCTGACGCAGAAGTTGCGGAGCGTAAAAAAGGGTGGCGATCTCCGCTGCCGGTCTTGGGAGCCATGGCAGCATGGCAAAAAAGGCGCGTGCCAGTGGCCTGATCGGGTAGATGTATTGCAAACCAGCGAAAACACACCATGCGGATCTTAAACCGGTGCTGGCGGTTTTTGGTGTAATCTCAGCCAGTTCAGCCAGTTCAGCCAGTTCAGCCAGTTTCTTTAGGGGGATACCAGTTTTTGTCCCATCGTTTACCTGTTTGAGCATCTGGCGGATCAAGTAGTTGGGCTGCCTGATCATTTCCGGACAGGCGACCATGTCCATGAGGGATTCCAGAGCGCGATGCCGTTGCCGTGCACGGGACCTTTCGTTCAGGTCTGTGGCGTAATAATCTCCGCTGAAATGCCAGACCATAGGGTGCATGACCACATCGGCAAAGATATGGGAGACCATGCCCACAAGCATGGCTGCCGGTAATTTCCTGTCCTTCGCCTCTGCCGCGTGTTGGGTCTGGAGACGAAGCAGGGTAAAGGTGTCCTGTCCGTCCGCGCCATGCAGCCTGTGGGTCAATCGTTCAAGTGGCCGGGCCGAAGGAGTTATTCCGTAGAACAGGGCATCGTGAAATACCGACCCCAGCAGGAGACCCTGCGGGTGGGCATGCAGACATGGGGCGAACTTGGTTTTTTCGAGCAAGGCTGCGGTGCGCTGGGCTGTTTTGAAGTGGATCAGTTCTTTGGGCATGTGGGGTCCATATTATCGTTTGCGTTCGCGTCACCTTACTTGATAACGTCCGCTCCGAAAAGAAAACTTTTATCGGGGATGCCTTATGGTCAAATATTTTCTCAATGAAACATATGATGTGGAAGAATCCGATACCGAGCGCAGCTTTGGCAAAGGGGAAAAGCGCGAGGATTTCGCGGACGCATGGCAAAATACCGGCACCATTATTCTGATCGGGCTGGCAGGTTCGGGAAAGGCGGCTTTGGCCGGTTTGTTGTCAGAACATACAGGTTTGAGCGTGCTAACACCCACCAATGCGGATGAGGCGGTAGAAGCCCTTGGAGTCTTTGGACAGATTGTTGTGCTCGGTGATGAATTGGTCGAGGACCCGGTCGTGCAGCCGCTCATTCATGAGGCGGGGAAGGTTTTTTATCTCATGGCTGATTCGCAGATGCTTTCCTCGCGGGTCGTAAAGCGGGAAGGCGTGGCCGATAAAGAACAGTTGTGGCGAGAGATGTCAGTCCGGCTGGCTGTCATGGAACCGGCCTTTTACACCGTGCTTCATTTCATTTTGCAGGGGGGGCAGTCTTCAGATGAATTGCTCGCTGACATTCTTGAAAAAATTGCTTTTTAGTCGGTATGCCGTTTTATTTCCATGTCCAGAGAATGAAGGGTGATGCGGATGTCCTGCATGAAATAGAGCAGGGCGGAGATGAGGCAGATCAGCGAGCCACCAAACAGAATTTCCACCAGAAAGTACAGGTTGATTTTGAAGACCAGACTGGCAAAGAGGAATAAGGTAACGCCGCTTACGCAGATGATGGCGAGGATGGACATGAATATGGACGTTCGCAGTAGCGCGCATCGTTTTCGCAAGTGGCTGATCTGATGAATGAGCGAGTCCCTGTCTTTTCCCGGCGCGGATTGCAGATCCGCAAGCAGGTGGCGGATGAGGGCCGTGGGGCGTGACATCCGGTTGGTTATGGATAAGAGAAGGAGTCCGATGCCGGAGATGAGCACGAACGGGGCTATTGATGCCTGGAGTATGGTGACGAGGCTTGTAGTGTCCATGCCGAATAGGTAGGCCTTTTTGGACCGTTGCGTCAAGCTGGTACAAAGCTGGCTGGTGACATATTTTCCGCTTTGAGGTACACAGTGGGACCCAATTCATTACATTAATATTCAATGGAGTTTAGAAGATGCCGGAAAAGAAACTTAGGGTGGATTTCATGTCCATGACCCCTGATGCCCTGTCCCTTATCTATGCCGCTTTTCGTCAATGCTACCATGCCGGTTTTGTGGCCGACATGTGGCCCAGACTTCTGTCCGGCGAGATTGATCGTGAAGTTCAGTCCGATTTCGTGAGCAAGACCATGGAGTCCGGCCATGACAGCCCGGTTGAACATGTCTCCATGACCTTTGCCATTGAAGGTATCTCTCGTGCCTGTTCCCATCAGATCGTGCGCCATCGTATTGCCTCCTATTCGCAGCAGAGCCAGCGGTACGTGGCTGAGAATGATATGGAGTACATCCTGCCCCCTGCCATCGCCAAAATCCCCGAAGCCCGTGAACGGTTCGAGCAATTCATGGGCGAGGTGCAATGTGCCTACAGCGACCTTCGTGAGATTCTGGTCTCCCATGGCCGCAAATCCAAGGCCAACGAAGATGCGCGTTTCGTGCTGCCCCAGGCTGCCGAGACTAAGATCGTCATGACCATGAATTGCCGGAGTCTGAATCATTTCTTCCATTTGCGTTGCTGTAATCGTGCCCAGTGGGAGGTCCGTGCCGTGGCTGATGCCATGCTCGCCATCTGTAAGGAGAAGCTGCCTGCAATCTTTGAAAATGGTGGAGCTCGGTGCGAACAGCTCGGATATTGCCCGGAATCTCCGAAATTTGCCTGCGGGAAGTATCCTACCAGAGAAAAAATATCATAATTATTTTTCCCAAGGCCGGGAAATAATCCTATCCCTCAGAGCCCTTGTCTTTCTTGACGTTTTGGTGTCAAGCATTTTTTATCCTGTATTTACAGTATGTTGCAGTTGTTCAAAAAGACGATTACGCCTTAGGCCTTGGTGGGCGGGGCTTTTGGGTTACCAAGCCTTGGTTGTTTTTAGGGTGAATTGTTAATGGGAACGGTTGTCATATGTTTTTATTCTATAATTTCAATAAGTTATTAGAGAAAATAGGTTTTTGACAAGAGTAAAGTCAGAATTCAGTCTTGAGAAAAAAATTACGGTCAAAAAGGAAAATAGTGTGATTTTAAGTAATATCAAGCTATAGTCGTTTTGACCTGTGGAAAAGAAATTCACAAGATGTGGATAACTATTGTTTCTAGAGAAAATCAAAAACCCGGAAACCCTTGTTGCACGGTTGTTTCAATAGGCTGGGGCAGGAAATTACCTTTGGGTATGGATTTTATTATAAATGATGTTATTACGGGGTGTTATCAATAACATAAGGCGTGGAGAAGCTGTAGAGAACCTCGTCTGATTTTTTTCTTACGAGTTGGAATTTAAGAATTGTCTCAACCTCTGTAATCAACTATCTCCCATTGCATGATGAAAACTGTCTGGAAGCAAATCCTTCACTCTTTGGAGAAGAGCCTGAATCCTGGTTTATATACCGTATGGATCAAGCCGTTAAACGGGAAGGTTGAAGGAAATCGGATCACTTTGTCCGCCCCCAACGAGTTTGTGGCCAACTGGGTGCGCGACCGGTTACTTCAGGTAATCAGGGAAGCCGCTGCCGAAGTAATGGGCGGTGATCCGAGGATTACCATCAATGCCCGCATGGATAAAAATGTCCCGCCTGCGGCCAAACCGATCAGGACCAAACAACTGAATTCTGGAGTCAAAGCCAGCCATATAGGACTTCCCCTTGCTCAGGGTCTCAAGCCCATTGCCGTTCAAAACTGGCGATTTTCGTTTGATGATTTTGTTGTCGGTCCTTCCAACGAACTCGCCTGCGCCGCCAGCAGGTCCATTAGCCACAGCGGATTCAATTCCGACCATCTTTTCCTGAGTTCCGGTCCCGGTCTGGGCAAGACCCATCTTCTTCATTCCGTGGGCAAGCAGCTTTGCAACTCCGCCCATCGCAAGAATCTGAAAGTCGCCTGCCTCTCGTCCGAGGAATTTGCCACCCGGATGGTTTTCGCCATCAAGGGGCGTCAGGTGGATCAGTTCAAGATTCAGTTCCGCGAGAGTATCGACGTACTTTTGCTTGAGGATGTCCATTTCTTCCAGGGTAAGGAAAAGATGCAGGAAGAATTGCTCTGCACACTGGGTGCCCTGCGCGAGCGCGGTTGCAAAGTGGTCCTGACCAGTTCTTTCATGCCCAAGGAATTCTCCGGTGTGGACGACCGCCTTGTCTCCCGGTTCTGCTCCGGTTTTCTGGCCCATATCAACAGACCTGACATGGAAACCCGTCTCCGCATCGTTTTGGAAAAGGCCAGAAAGCTTCAGGTGGACGTTCCGGTCGAGGTCTCCGAGTTGCTGGCTGAGCGCATCACCACTGATATTCGCCAGCTCGAAAGCTGCCTGAACAATCTGGTACTCAAGGCGCGTCTGCTCAACCGGGCCGTGACCATGAATCTGGCCTGGGAAGTGCTCGACAACTACGCGGTCCGCAATTCATCTCCTGATTTTGGACACATCATAGAATTCATCTGCAAGAGCTACAGCCTTTCCGAGACTGAGCTGAAATCAAAAAGCCGCAAGTCTCAGGCTGTCTTGGCTCGCAATACAGCCTTTTATCTGGCTCGCCAGCACACTGAATTGTCGCTTAAAGCCATTGGCGAACGGCTGGGGCGCAAGCATTCCACGGTGCTCAAGGGCATCACCAAGGTCGAACGTGAAATTTCCATGCAGACGCCGCTTGGTCGCCAGATCGAGAACACGGCGCAGAGGCTCATACCTTAATTCGCCCCCACATGTTCTTCTGGAACTGATGGTTGCATCAGTCACATGAACATTACTAGGTTCCAGAAGAAGCTTTTCAGGCCCCGTTATGGGGCCTGTCTGCTTTGTTGTGTGCTGGATAGCTGGTCTGGAAGGAAATTGGGTCCACCGGATACGGGCTGACCGCCTGAGGCCGTCGGCCTATCTTTTCTGGAGTTCTTTCAGCCGTGTTTTGGCTTTTTCCGGGTCCATGCCGCGCTTTTTCGCAAATTGCGGCAGGTTATCTTCGGCATCGGTGACGCGCACGTAAACAGGCTCAATGGATGTCTTGAAATAGTCGCCACTGACTGCGGCTTCAAGCAGGCTGTCCGGCGAGGGGCTGTCCCATTGCGGACCCATCAGGGTATAGCCGTCATGGCGGGCGGCGAGGTCGGAAAAGAACTCCGGATTCTTGCGCAAGCCGCTACCCATGAGGTGAGCTGTGGAGCCAATCTTTGTCATGCGTATGGCAGATTCTTCCAATGCGAGGGATTCAAGCGGGTTGAGTTCCTTGAGGTCGGGAGCGGAAAAGCTCTGCAAATATACGAGTCCGCGCCGGGCATAGGTCAGGACATGGAGAGTGCCTGTGACCAGTGGTGCGGGACCGCGTGCCAGCAGGGGGAGATATGCGATACCGGCCATGGGCAGGCCTTTGGCGGCAGCGATGCCCTCGGCAGCGGCCAGAGTCAGGCGGAGTCCTGTAAAGCTGCCAGGGCCATTGACACAGGCGATTTTATCAATGGCTTCGGTCCCCACGCCAAACTCATTCAGAGTGTCTTTGAGACCTGGGGTCAGGAACCTGATGGACTGGCCGGGGACGGTCCATTGCCGGGACGCAAGCAAGGTGAATCCGTCCGGTCCGGGTTGCCCCAGGACCAGTTGGAGGCGTTCCTCAGTCCCGCACAGGGCGAGGATGAGACCGCTTGGCTTATGAGAGCAATCTGCGGACATCATTGAATATCGCCAGACTCATGAGCAGGAGAAGGAGCAGCACCCCAACACGGGTTGCCCGGGCTTTCCACTTGTCGCTGACCGGGCGGCGGAAGATCATTTCCAGAACAAAATAAACGATGTGTCCACCGTCCAGCACCGGGATGGGCAGCAGGTTGATGATCGCCAGATTGATCGAGATGATGGCCATTATAGCAAGCAGGTCAAACAGACCGGACTGGGCACTTTGGTGCACCATCTGGGCGAGCATGATCGGGCCGCCGATCTGGTCTATGGGAATGAGTCGCTCAACGATGCTGACAAACCCTTTGATCACGGCTTGCGACATCATCCAGGTTTGTTGCAGGGCGATTTGAATGCCCAGTCCATCAATCGGTTTGAAGGCAGTTTTTCCGCCTTGATTGATGCCGACCATGGGAACGGTCACGGATTCGCCGAACAGATTCTTGTAGGTGTTGACGATGGGGGTGACATGCAAGGTGAGGTTTTCACCACTGCGGTCGATGTCAACGGACAGTGACTTGTTTTCGGCTGCCCGGATCATTTCGACCATGGCTGACCATGATTCGACCGGAGCACCGTCGATGGAGAGAACGAGATCCTCTTTTTCAAATCCTGCGGAATAGGCGGGACCGTCCGGGATCACACCGCCCACCGTGGGCAGGAGGATGCCCTGACCCTGAGACAGGGCAAGCAGCCAGTAGATCAGGAATGCCAGCAGAAAATTGAATATCGGCCCGGCAGCCACAACGCACAACCTCTGCCATGGTGGCCGGTTGGAAAAGAGTTGTTCATCCGGGAAATCCGTTTCTTCTTCGCCCTGTTCGCCGGCCAGTGCGACATAACCGCCCAGCGGGATGGCGGAGAGTTTATACTCTGTTTTGCCGGAGGTGAAGCCTGTCAGCCTTGGACCGAATCCCAGCGAAAAGGTTTTTACGCCCATGCCGAACAGCCGGGCAATGGCGAAATGGCCAAGTTCGTGGAAGAAAATCAGGCCCCCGAGGACCAGAATAATGGCTATGGTACTTGTCAGCATATGTTCCTCTTATCAGGTTGTTGAAAACGCATGATCACTGCATTGTTGCGAAAAAGTCAGCCCCTCACGTATGAGAATACGCTTTGGTCCTGTCTTTTTCACGTGCCTTGCATTCACACATTTTTGAGCACCTGTACATTTTTTAAACTTTTCAGACTGGCCGCGTTTCTTGAAAATCGTCAGGCGGCTTTGGTCAATATAAGCATTTATGGGAATCTGGCTAGAGGCCAGCTTCGGCTTCTTTGCGAACGGCGTGGTCCAGGTCAAGGACCGCCTCTGGCGTGGATACGTCGATGGTTGTGTGGCGGTCAAGTGCGGATTCGATCATGGCCGGGATATCCAGGAAATGGATTTTATTATCGAGAAAAGCGGCCACTGCGATTTCATTGACTGCGTTGAGCACGATGGGATGGCTCGGCCCGGCAGCAAAAGCCTCTTGCGCCAGACGGAGGCATGGGAACGCCTCAAGGTCCGGTTCCTCAAAAGTCAGGCTGCCAATCTGCGCCAGATTGAGTTGCGGTACATCCACCTCGACCCGGTTGGGAAAGCAAAGGCAATGGGCGATGGGGACCTGCATGTCCGGCGTACCAAGGTGTGCCAGTTGCGAGCCGTCCACATATTCCACCAGAGAATGAATGATCGACTGGGGGTGAACCACCACATCAACATCCGAGGCGGCCACTCCGTAGAGATGGCAGGCCTCGATCAATTCCAGTCCCTTGTTCATGAGGGTTGCGGAATCAATGGAAATTTTTGCGCCCATATCCCAGTTGGGATGATTCAGGGCTTGTTCGCGGGTCACGGTTTCAAGGAATTTCCTGTCCTTGCCCCGGAAAGGGCCACCGGACGCTGTCAGGATCAGCCGTTTCAACTCGTCGTCATTATCATTGTTTGCGCCATGGCCCATCAGCCCCTGAAACAGGGCGTTGTGTTCGGAGTCCACCGGCAG